>JAOACP010000013.1 GCA_026417795.1 Thermanaerothrix sp. | reverse complement strand
AGATGTGTATAAGAGACAGCTTGTAAACAGCATCTCCGCCGATGCGCCGAAGACCCTGGCCGCCACCTCGTGGGAGTGGGACCACTTAGGACCCATCACCGCCACCCGAAAGGGCCCCTGCACGGCCCTGCAGGCCCCCATTATCTCCCCCATCACCGCCCGGATCAGGGACTCCCCAAGGTGCGGGTTCGCCTCCGCAAGCCTCTTTACCAGCGCCTCTTCCCTCCGGGGGTCGTAGACCCCAAGCCCCCCCTTGGCGGCCCCTATCTCCCTTGCCACCTCAAGGCGCCTTAAGATCAGCTCCATCAGCTCCTGGTCTATCCGGTCTATGTCATCCCGCAGTGCCCGTATCCTCTCCAGATCCATCCCTCATCCCCCTGACGCTGTCTTGAATCAAGCCCTCTATGGCCTTCCCCCGTGGCTCCTGCGGCTCAAGCCGCCGCTAAGCTTAGGGCGTGGCGATCCCGTTTGGGGGCCATTATCCATAAGTGGCCGGGTTTTGGAAAGCCCCTTTAGGACGGGCGCATCTGGCCCCAAGGGGCTGCCCGTTGAACACTTGAAAAAGCCTTTGGGGTGGTGGAGAATCAAAAAGGTCCCTTGACTTATCCCCAAAGGGGGAGTAAAAAGGACCTAAACTAAAATCTTTTCAAGGAGGGACGTTCGATGATATCCGACAAGATGAAGGATGCCATAAACTCCCAGATTCAGGCGGAGCTTTACTCCTCGTACCTGTACCTTTCCATGGCGGCCCACTTCGAGGGGGAGAACCTGAAGGGCTTTGCCCACTGGATGCACAAGCAGGCGGAGGAGGAGCGGGGCCACGCCATGAAGTTCTTCCACTACCTGGTTGAGCGGGGCGGCAAGGTGGAGCTCAAGGCCATAGAGGCCCCCAAGACCGCCTGGGCTTCCCCGGAGGAGGTGTTTGAGGAGGTTCTGTCCCACGAGCGCAAGGTGACCTCCCTCATCAACGGCCTCTACGAGCTGGCGTTGCAGGAGAAGGACTACCCGTCCCAGATAATGCTCCAGTGGTTCATAAACGAGCAGGTGGAGGAGGAGGCCTCGGCGGAGGAGGTGCTGGCCCGCATAAGGATGCTCAAGGGAAGCGTCCATGGGATCCTCTTGCTGGACCGGGAGCTTGCCCAGCGGTAAGTTTCCTTCGCAATAGCTAGCGGCTTCGGACCGCCGGTGGTTTCTTAATACGGCCGGGGCCTTTTAAGGGGCCCCGGGTTTTGCGCGGGGGGTGTATTGCTTTGGAGAAGAACATAGACCCTAAGGCCCTTTTCAGCTTCAGCTACGGCATGTACATAGTCTCCTCCCTGAACTCCGAGGGGCGTTACAACGGCCAGGTGGCCAACGCGGCGATGCAGGTAACCGGAGACCCCTGTGGGGTGGCGGTGTGCCTTCACAAGTCCAACCTCACCACCGAGTACATAGGGGAGTCGGGGCTTTTCTCCATATCGGTGCTGTCCTCCGAGGCCCCCATGACATTCATAGGCCAGTTCGGCTTCAAGTGCGGCCGAGACATAGACAAGTTCTGCAACGTCAAGTACGAGCTGGGCTCCACCGGGGTGCCCATGGTGCTTGACTACGCCCTGTCGGTGCTGGAGGCCAGGGTGGTGGGGGCCTTCGACATCTTCACCCACCGCATGTTCTTCGGGGAGGTCATATCCTCCCGGGTGGTGTCCCCCGGGGAGCCCCTGACCTACTCGGACTACCACCTCATAAAGAAGGGCAAGTCCCCCAAGAACGCCCCCACCTTCGTCTTCAACCAGCTGAAGTGAAGCAGGAGCTGGCCTCCTTCCTGGAGGAGACGTATCGTCTATATCATCGGCCGGAGCTCATAAGCCCGGACCCACTGGAGGTGGTCCGATCTTACGGGGACCCAAGGGACGCGGAGGTGGCGGCTCTTATATGCTCCGCCTACGCCTACGGCCGGGTGGCCCAGATACTCAAGGCCCTAGGGTCCATAATGTCCCCCCTGGGGCCTTCCCCCTACGAGCACCTCACGGCCGGGAGGGTGGCGCCTCAGGTGTGCCACCGGTTCACAAGTCCCGAAGACACCTGTCGGTTCCTTAACGGCGTAGGGGAGCTCTTAAGGCGCTACGGCTCCATAAAGGGGGCTTTCATGGGTGAGAGGCCGCCTTCCAACCGGGAGGAGCTCATAGGGGCCCTGGAGGGCTTCTCCAGGCTCTTGGGAGACCTCACGGGCCTTGGAAACCGGTTCCTCCTGCCCCTTCCCTCCGGCGGCGGGGCCTGCAAGAGGTGGTTCCTGATGCTCCGGTGGCTCGTGCGACGGGATTCGGTGGACTTGGGGCTTTGGAGCGAGATACCCGCCTCGGCGCTGCTGGTCCCCATGGACGCCCACATGTTCCGTTTCGCCAGGTCCTTCGGGCTGGTGAGCCGCTCCTCCCCGGACCTCAAGGCCGCCAAGGAGCTCACCGACCGCCTCATGGAGGCGGACCCCCTGGACCCGGTGCGGTTCGACTTCTCCATAACAAGAAGGGGCATACTAGGCCCCCTGGACTGATGAAGCCCCGGCCCTAGGGCCGGGGCTTCACAAAATCCCAAAAGGTGTTCATAATCTGGACCAATTATCCTCCCCCCGGGGTGAAGAAAGGATGTGGTCCCGTTGAGCTATGGGATGATAAAGGTGTCGCTGCTTAGAAACCACAGCGACAGCTCCAACCCTTACGTGAGGGCCCTGGTGCGGTTTGCCCAGAGGCACTTTGGGGATCTGCTTTTGTTGGACGAGATGGACGAGACCATGGGGCCCTTCGTGATCGACGCCCCCGCCGCCCTCATCCGCCCCTTTAACGCCCACGTGTGCTTCACCGATCCGGTGTTCGACCTGGAGGGCTACAGCACCTATTTCTCGGAACACCGGTTCCACGTGCCGCCGGTGGTGCGGGCCATGGTAAGGCACCTGTCCGACGGCGGTCTGCTCCGGCAAAGCCACGCCGTGGCGGGAAGCGGCATAGGGATGTTCCTGGCCAAGAGGCTCAAGGAGATGGGCGTGAGGGTGACCCTCTTAAGCCACAGGGATCTTGTCCGAATGAGCCGGGACGAGATAGAGGCGCTGAGTGTCATAAACTGCACCAGCGGGTCCTTTGAGGGGTGCCTGCTGAACCTAAGCGACAACCCGAGGGAGGTGAGCTCCCTCACGGTGCGGTACCTCTACAGGAACCTGTTCGACGCACTGAACGAGCTCAAGCGCCGGGGAGTGTTAACGGAATGGGAAGAGCCCGTTAACCAGACGGTGGCGGAGCTTACGTAACATGTGCCATGGGTGATGCGACTTTGGACGTTCGCTATAGCGCGTCCCGGAGCTCGGTGGGTTCGGTTAAGGATCTCATAAGGTCCGGCGGCGTCCGGAGCGTCTTCCAGCCCATAGTGAGCCTTGTGGACGGGACGGTTTACGGCTATGAGGTGCTCTCCAGGGGGATTCCCCCCTTTGAGAGCCCCTTGGCCATGTTCTCCGCCGCGGAGAGCGAGGGCGCCACATGGGACCTTGAGCGGGCCTGCAGGCTTTCCGCCATGTGGGCGGTGTCCCAGCTTCCCCGTCCCTTGAGGGAGAGGGCCTTCTTCATCAACGTGAGCCCCAAGGTCCTCAAGGACCCCCGGTTTCAGCGGGGGTTTACCCTTTCCCAGCTCAAGGCCTACGGTCTTAACCAGGAGAACTTCGTCCTTGAGATAACCGAGCACAGCTCCGACGGGGACAGGGACAGGCTTGCCATGATGACGGAGCACTACGCCTCCCAGGGGTTTAGGATAGCCCTGGACGACTTCGGCTCCGGGGACTCGGGCCTTGTGACGCTGGTCCGGTGCACCCCCCATTTCATAAAGCTCGACATGGAGATAGTCCGGGGCATAGGCGCCTCCGGTTACAGGCGGAGGCTTGTAAAGGCCCTGGTCTACTTCGCCATGGGGGTGGATGCTAGGATAATAGCCGAAGGGGTGGAGGACGTGGAAGACCTTAAGGCCCTGATGGAGCTCAACGTGCCCATGGCCCAGGGGTTTTTATTCGGCAGGCCCTCCCCCGATGCGCCGCTGCGGGAGGACGAGATCGCCGCCCGTCTTGCGGGCCTGATCGGTACCTGACGGATCTCCCGTGGTATCATGTTTAATTAGATAAATGATTTAAAGGGGGCGGTGTCCGCTTGAGGAAGCCCAAAGGAGGGAAGGGCAGCGCCCCGGCGCAGACGGAGGAGCCTTCGTCCGGCCCGGGGTGCTTCATAAACCGGGAGCTCAGTTGGGTGGACTTCAACGAGCGCGTGCTAATGCAGGCCATGGACCCATCGTGGCCCCTTCTCGAGAGGGCCAAGTTCCTGTCCATCTTCTACAACAACCTGGACGAGTTCTTCATGATCCGGGTCTCCGGGCTGGTGAGGCAGCTTAACGAGGGGTTCCTGGAACTGCCCCCGGACCGGATGACCCCTTCCCAACAGCTGGGGGCCCTGCGGGAGAGGGTTACAGCCCTTCTGGACCGGGCGGACCGGTGCTTCCGGAACCACCTTTTGCCGGAGCTGGAGAAGGCTGGAATATCCTTCGTCCAGCCTGAGTCGGTCAAGGATAAGCAGAGGGGATACATGAAGCGCTTCTTCGACCGGGAGATATTCCCCATACTGACCCCTCTGGCCTTCGACGCGGGGCATCCTTTCCCCCACATATCAAACCTGAGCCTCAACCTGGCGGTGATCCTCAAGGACCAGAAGCGGGGGGAGCGCTTCGCCAGGCTCAAGGTGCCCGACACGTTCCCAAGGCTCATGCCCATCCCCCTCGATGAGGACAAGCCCCTTAAGCGAATGGGGCTCTTTGACGGGGGCAAGCGCTTCATGTGGTTCGAGGAGCTCATAAGGATGAACCTGGACAGCCTCTTCCCGGGCTACCGGGTGGAGGACTCGTACCTCTTCAGGGTCACCAGGGACGCGGACATAGAGATAGAGGAGGACGAGGCGGACGACCTTCTGGAGTCCATCCAGGAGGGGGTGGACCGGCGGGAGTTCGGCTCGGTGGTGAGGCTTGAGATAGAGGAGCGGGCCCCCAAGAGGATAAGGAACATGCTGGCGGAGAACCTCAACATCCTGCCCCACCAGGTCTACCCCTTAACGCCGCCACTTGGCCTTTCGTGCCTCATGGAGCTGTGGCGGCTTAAGCGGCAGGACCTGAAGGACCGCCCCTTCCAGCCCTTCATCCCCAAGGACATGTCCCCCGGCAGGGATCTGTTCCGTACCGTGCGCTCCAGGGACGTGATGCTGTTCCATCCCTACGATTCCTTTTCCCCCCTGGTGGACTTCATCCGCCAGTCCGCCAACGACCCGTCGGTGCTGGCCATAAAGCAGACCCTCTACCGGGTGGGGGCGAACTCCCCGGTGGTGGAGGCCCTCCTGGAGGCAAGGCAGCAGGACAAGCAGGTGTCGGTGCTGGTGGAGCTCAAGGCCCGGTTCGACGAGGAGAACAACATCGGCTGGGCAAAGCGCCTTGAGGCGGAGGGGGTGCACGTGGTCTATGGGGTGCCGGGGCTTAAGACCCACGCCAAGATATGCCTGGTGGTCCGCCGGGAGAAGGGCGGCATAGTGCGCTACGTGCACCTGGGCACGGGCAACTACAACGCCGCCACCGCGTCGGTGTACAGCGACCTCGGGCTTTTGACCTGCGATCCGGACATAGGCGCCGACGCCTCGGAGTTCTTCAACGCCTTGACGGGCTACTCCAAACAGGACTCCTACCGGAAGATAATAACCGCCCCCTCCGCCATGAGGAGGAAGCTGCTGGAGCTCATAGACCGGGAGGTTCGCAACCACCTTGCGGGGCTGGGGGGGGCCATAATAATGAAGATGAACGCCCTGGTGGACCGGCGGTGCATAGAGGCCCTGTACCGGGCGAGCCGCAGCGGCGTGCCGGTGTTCCTCATCGTGCGGGGCATGTGCTGCCTTAAGCCCAAGGTTAAGGACCTGAGCGACCGCATAGAGGTGGTGTCCATAGTGGGGCGTTTCCTGGAGCACGCCCGGGTCTTCGCGTTCTACAACGGCGGGGATCCCAGGGTTTACCTTGGAAGCGCGGACCTGATGCCCCGGAACCTGGACCGTCGGGTGGAACTGTTGTTCCCCCTGGAGGATCGGCGGCTTAAGGACGCGGTGATGCGCTTCGTTCTGATCCCCCAGATGCTGGACCGCCGGAGGGCCTTTTACCTCAACCCCGACGGCACCTATTCCCCCCCCTCCGCCGAGGGGTTCGACAGCCAAGGGTGGTTGATAGAGAACCGGGGGCTTTGGCACCCGAAGGAGTTCCGGTGATCCGAAGTTCTTGCTGGGAGGGGGTGCCATGTGGGCGGCATGAGGCTTGGAGCTAAGTTCTGCGCCGGGGTCCTGCGGGAGAGGCTCAAGGCGGTGAGGGCGGAGGTGCCCGGCGTCCGGGAGAACCGCGACGTGGAGGCCCTGCACAGGATGCGGGTGGCTTCCCGCCGGGCCCGGGTGGCCCTTTGGCTTTTCGGGCCCCTTCTGGGGCTTCCGGACGAGAAGGCCTCGGGGCTCAAGGCCCTTACGGGAGAGCTCGGAAGGGCCAGGGATCTGGACGTGCAGGGGGAGTGGCTTAGGGGTTTCGCCAAGAGGGTCGGGGAGCCCTACTCTGCGGGGGTGAAGAGGTTTCTCCTGAGGATAACCCAAAGGCGCCTTAAGGAGCAGCGGCGGGTTGAGCAGGTGATGGACTGGCTCGAGGGGTCTTCCGGGTTGTGCGTGCTGGAGGACCCGCTGGAGGAGGTGCTGTTGTCCCAAGACATTGACTGCGGGGCCCCCGCCAGGCTGGCCTTCGGCATAAGCGTCATGTCAAGGAGGGTTTTGGAGCTCGGGGCGTACCTTCCGGGGGACTCGCCGGAGATGCACCACCGGATGAGGATAAAGGTTAAGATCCTGCGCTACGGGCTTGAGATATGCTCCGTCTTGGGCGATGAGGCGGTATCCCCCTTTCTGGAGCCCCTCAAGGCCCTTCAGCGGGAGCTTGGGCGGGAGCACGACGGGCTTGTGTGGGTTAGTCTCGCGGAGCGGTATCTTGAGAAGGAGAGGGAGCTCACGGTGAAGTACTTTGGACACCCAAGGCCCATGGGAAGGCTTGCCAAGGGTTTTCTTAAGGTGAGGGAGGATCGGTTGGAGGACTCCATGCGGGGCCTTGAGGCCGCAAGGGCCCTTTACGGGGAGATGTTGGAGGGCCGTTTCTTCGACCGTTTGTCCACCCTTGCGGGTTCCATAGCGGAGGTGGGAGCGTGAAGGGGCGGGATTTGATCCTTGATTGGGCCATGGAGGCCCTTCCCGAGGGGGTGGAGAGGGAGCACCCGGCCTCGGTGAGGCGCCTGGCCCTTAAGATCTTCGACGACCTGTCGGATCTGCACGGCCTTGGAGCCAAGAGCAGGGCGGTGCTGGAGCTGGCGTCGCTGCTCCACGACGTGGGGCTTTCCCGGGGTGAGGCGGGGCACCACAAGAGCTCCTACGAGATGATAATGGCCATGGAGCTGCCCCTTACGGGGAAGGGGCCCTTGGTGGCCGCCGCCGCCAGGTATCACCGGAAGGCCTTGCCGTCCAAGGACCACCGGGCCTTTCGGAGGCTGTCCAAGAAGGACCGGCGCAGGCTCCTGTGGATAGCGGGCATATTGCGGCTGGCGGATGCCCTGGACGCGGACCGGAAGGGCTCGGACAGGAAGGTGCGGTGCTCCGCCATGAAGGACCGGGTGGTGATGACGTTGGGCAAGCCCGTGTCCCCCACGGTGATGATGGCCCTGGAGAGGAAGAAGGACCTTTTCGTTTTGGTCTCGGGCAGGAGCCTCATAGTGAGGTGGTTGTGATGGAACAGAAGCACGTGGGGTTCTTCGACATAGGCACCAACTCCGTGAGGCTCATGGTGGTCCGCTTCCAGGGCACGGAGTTCTCGGTGGTCAACCTTCAGCGGGAGATGATCCGCCTTGGGGAGGGGGAGTTCCCGGAGGGTCGCATAACCCACGAGGCCATGGACCGGTGCGTAACGGTGTGCGGACGGCTGGTGCGGCTTTTGGAGTCCTACGGGCCCAACGAGAAGGTGGCGGTGGCCACCTCCGCCACCAGGGACGCGGAGAACGCCGACGTGCTGCTGGAGCGCCTCAAGGAGGAGGCGGGGCTTGAGGTGAGCGTCATATCGGGGCTTGAGGAGGCCCGGCTCATATACCTTGGGGTGTCGAGGAACGTCCACATGGGGGAAGGGAACTACCTCTTCATGGACATAGGGGGAGGCAGCACCGAGCTGGTGGTGGGAGACCGGGAGGAGCATAAGTTCCTGGACAGCCTGAAGCTTGGGGCCATAAGGCTCACGGACCTCTTCGTGGAGTCCCCATCGGCCCCCATGGGGGAGGATGTGTACTCCAGGATAAAGAGCCACGTGCGGGACTCGTCGGTGAGGGCCCTTCAGAGGATAGGTGGTTTAGGCCCCCTTATGGGGGGGTACGGCAGCTCCGGCACGCTCCTCAACCTGGCGGACATGTGCGCCATAAGGCGGAAGGACGGATCCCGCCGCATAACGCTGGAGACGCTGAGGGAGATTCTTCGGGAGCTTAGGGCCATGGACGGGAGCTCCCGTCGTGGGTACCCGGGGATCCAGCCCGAGAGGGCGGACATAATAGTGGCCGGCGGTGCCATAGTGGAGACCATAATGGAGGACACCGGCGTGCCCTACCTGGAGGCCACCGACCGGGGGCTTCGGGACGGCCTTTTGCTGGACTACCTGGAGCGCACCATGGGAAGCGGTTCCTCGGTGCGGGAGATGAGCGTGCTCCGGCTTGGCCGGCTGTGCCATTTCGACGAGGAGCACGCCTTTAGGGTGCGGGACCTGGCCCTTGGGCTCTTCGACTCCGCCCGGGCGGAGGGGCTTCACGGCCTTGGCGAGCAGGACCGCCAGCTTTTGGGTTACGCCGCCATGCTCCACGACGTGGGGATGTTCATATCCTTTTCGAACCACCACCTCCACAGCCACTACATAATAAGCAACTCCGACATGCTGGGTTTCCAGCGGGAGGAGCTTAAGGTGATGGCGGCGGTGGCCATGTACCACCGGAAGAAGGCGCCCAGGAAGAAGCACCTCCAGTTTAAGGAGCTCTCCCCGGAGCAGCAGTGTCGGGTGAAGGTGCTGTCGTTGTTCCTTCGGCTGGCGGAGACATTGGACCGGAGCCACACCGGGTCCGTGAGGTCCGCCCGGTTCAAGGAACACCGCAAGGGGAAGGTGGAGATGGAGATATACTCCGGGGGGGAGTGCCAGTTCGAGGTGTGGGGGCTTTTGGCCCACCAGGAGTCCTTCCGGGACGTGTTCAAGAGACATCTCGCCTTCCGGGTGTACCCATGCTAAAAAACGCTTTCTTGAGGTTATAATGGGGGGCATAACAGATAGGTCATAACCGGAAGATGGGGTGATGGCATGCAGGACGAGAAGATCCTGACCGAAGTGGGCACCAACGAGTGGCAGGTGGTTGTTTTCATGCTGGGCAGCCAGCCCTTTGCCATCAACGTGGACAAGACCAGGGAGATCCTTCGGTGGACCGGCGTAAGGCCGGTGCCCAAGTCCCACCCGGCCATGAGGGGAATAACCACCATACGGGGGGAGGTCATCCCGCTGGTGGACCTTAGGATATACCTGAACATCGAGTCCCCCCTGCCGGACGAGCAGAGCAAGTTGATAGTGGCGGAGTTCAACCGGATGAAGCTGGGGTTTGTGGTGGACGCGGTGGACCGCATCTACCGCATAAGCGCCGATGAGCTCGACTCGTCGCTCACCGGGACTTTCCTTGGGGAGAACGCCCTGTACGTCATAAAGAGGGACGGCCGGAACATCCTGCTTTTGGACTACGAGCGGATAGTGCAGATAGTGAACCCCCAGATGGCGGAGTTCTTCAAGATGGACTCGGATCACGCCAAGAAGGTGAGTTCCATTGTGGGGGACCCCAACAGCTACAAGATACTGGTGGCCGAGGACTCCCCCCTCATAAGGCGCCTCATCCAGGACGCCCTGGCGGAGGGAGGCTTCCACAACGTGGAGCTGGTGGGCCACGGCAAGGCCGCCTGGGACAGGCTTAACGACGAGGACGACCACTTCGACCTGCTCATCACCGACATAGAGATGCCCAAGCTGGACGGACTTGCCCTAACCCGCCTTGTCAAGGAGTCTTCCAGGCTTAAGGATATGCCGGTTATAGTGTTCTCGTCCATAGTGGCGGAGGACATCAAGCGGAAGGCCCAGAGCGTTGGGGCCGACGCCCAGATATCCAAGCCTGAGATACCGTTGATGGTGGAGACGGTGGCGAGGCTTCTAAAGGAGAGGGAGTAGCCCTTTGGCGGCCCTCCCCTACTGGGACCGGAACTTGGATCTTGACATAGCGTCCTGGATACCCTACTCGGTGGACTACTCCCCCCTCATGGGGAACCGGCTCTACAGCGACCGGCTCTTCCGGGTGGGCGCCATGGCGCTTCAGATGGACAGCGAGCTTCTGTTCATAAGGAGCTTCCGGGGGGGCAGCGGAGGCGCCCTCTTCAGGGACCACCTGTGCGATCCCGGCAGGGGGGCTTTGGGGCTTGGGTTTACCATGCTCTTCTCTTACTCCGATGATATGGCCCTGTTCCTGGAGGACCTCCAGGAGAATCTCCCGGAGGTCCGGGTGGGCATAACGTTCTGTTGGGTTTTCGACGGCAGGGTGCCCCTTGACCAGTGCAAGGCCTTGGCCCTCATAAGCGGGGATCCCTTCTTCGACGACGAGGGGTTCTTGGTTGCCCTTGAGGAGGCCATGTTGGAGAGGACCGGCGGGGTTGCCAACTGCGCCTATTTCGCGGAGCGCTTCGGTTACAGGCGGTTCTCCATCCCCTATGAGACCGATGATCTCACGGAGCTCGCCATAACCCAGGCGCTGTTCGACATAACCATGGAGGAGACCCGCCGCATAGTGGGCCCTCCGCCGGAGATACCGGTCCCCCGGATACTGGACGTTCCCCTGGGGGGGTAGCGGGCGTAGAGTACCGCGGGTTTGGTGAAAGTTTCCTTAAGGAAAGGCGGATGTGCGGCTTTTGGATACAAGACCCAGTTGGGACGAGTACTTCATGAGCATAGCGGAGCAGGTGGCCACCAGGAGCACCTGCCTTAGGCGGTCGGTGGGGGCGGTGCTGGTTAGGGACCAGTACATAGTGAGCACCGGTTACAACGGCGCCCCTCGGGGGACCTCCCACTGCCTGGAGGTGGGGTGTCTAAGGGAGGCCCTTGGGATCCCCTCTGGGCAGCGGCACGAGATATGTCGAGGGTCCCACGGGGAGATAAACGCCATATGCCAGGCCGCCGCCATGGGGGTTCCCACCAAGGGAGCCACCCTTTACTGCACCCACGAGCCCTGCGCCTTCTGCACCAAGGCGCTTATAGGCGCCGGCGTGAGGGAGGTGGTGTTCCTGCATCCCTACCCCGATGAGCTGGCCCGCTCCCTTAGGGCGGAGGCGGGGATACTGGTGAGGGTCATGGCTCGGTCCTGACCCTCGTTTTTAATTTCTAGGCCCCCTGCCGGTGGCTAGAGGTGATTAGGATGGTGATTTTATTGACCAGGGAAGAGGCTTTGGCGCTTTTAAGGTCCCACAACAGAGATGAGTCCCACATAAGGCATGCCTTGGCGGTGGAGGCCGCCATGCGGCACATGGCCCGTTCCATGGGGGAGGATCAGGACCTGTGGGGGTTGGCGGGGCTTCTCCACGACCTGGACTGGGAGGAGTGCCCGGACCGCCACGGCGAGGCCTGCGTGGAGTGGCTTGAGGTGGCGGGGGTTGACAGGAGGATAATAAGGGCCGTTCAGGCCCACGCCTTCGAGCTCACCGGGGTTGAGCCCGTGACTTACATGGAGAGGGCCCTGTACGGGGTGGATGAGCTAACCGGCTTTATCATCGCCGTGGCCCTGGTGCGGCCCTCCAGATCCCTCGTGGGCCTGGAGGTCAAGTCCCTCAAGAAGAAGTGGAAAGACAAGGCCTTTGCCCGGGGGGTTGACCGGTCGGTGATAGAAAGAGGGGCCCAGATGCTTGGCATGCCCCTGGAGCGCCTGATGGAGGAGGTGCTGGAGGCCTTGCGGCCGGTGGAGGCCCAGCTGGGGCTTGGGGGAGAATGATAAGGGTAATAGTGGCGGACGACCATCCCCTTACCATGGAGGGGCTTAAGGCCCTGCTGGCGAGGGAGGCGGACATATCCATCCTGGGTGAGTACTCCGATGGGGAGTCCGCCTTGAGGGGCATAGAGGAGCACAAGCCCCAGGTGGCCCTTTTGGACATAAGGATGCCGGGGCTTGACGGGGTGGAGGTGGCCAAGCGGGTGACCCAGATGAGGCTCAAGACCGCTTGTCTTATGCTCACATCTTACGACGCCAAGCCCTACGTGGCGGCGTCCCTCAAGGCTGGGGCCAAGGGGTACGTGCTCAAGAGCTCCCCGCCGGAGGTGATATGCGAGGCGATCCGGACGGTGGCCGGCGGCCGGCTGTTCCTGGATCTGGAGGCGTCGGACCTGGTGGCCTCGGGCCCAGTGGAGGACCTGTCCCAGCGGGAGAGGGAGGTTTTGCTTCTGGCCTCCAAGGGGCTGTCCAGCAAGGAGATAGCCTCCAAGCTCATAATAAGCGACCGAACCGTTCAGGCCCACCTGGCGTCGGTGTACCAGAAGCTCGGGGCCCGGAACAAGACCGAGGCCCTGCTCCTGGGGCTTAAGCATGGGTTCATGACGTTGGACCAGCTGCTTTCCTCCGGCGAGGGGGAGGATTGATGGGGGCGTCCTTCCGGAGGTACCTGCTGCCGGGGCTTTTCGGGCTCATGTCCTTGATGTCCGTGGCGGTGGTGGGGGCCGCCTTTGTGGGGTTCCTGAAGGCCCGGGACGCCCTGGAGTCGGTGTCCCGCTCGTACGTTATGAGCCTCTCTTCGGGGGTGGCAGAGAGGGCCCGTTTTGCGCTGGCGGATCCGTTCATGGGGCACATGGGCCCCATGGGGTTCATGAGGATGAGGCGTCTTATAGGGGACCTCACGGTGCCGGGCATGATGGCGGTGGTGGACTATCAGGGGCAGCTGTTGGCGGGTTCGCCGGGATCCCAGGGTCTGGTGGGGCTTTGGACCTTGGGTTTGCCGGGGGGGCAGGCGCTGGAGGCCAAGGACAGGTCCGGGGAGAGGTACACCGTGGCGGTGACCCCGGTGAACCAGGAGGTATTCGTGATAGCCGCGGTTCCCTGGGGACAGTTGATGGGCCCCATGGTGAGGTTCTCCCAGCTTTGGCCGGTGCTCATGGTTTTCCTTGGGCTCCTTGGCCTTGGGGGAATGTTCCTCCTGGGCCGCTGGGTGGTGGTGCCGTTGCGGCGCCTTAGCCAGGAGGTGTCGTGCCTGAAGCTGGGGGAGGAGGTCCCATCCGGCGAGTCCTCCGGCGGGGTGGTGGAGATAGAGGAGCTCAAGGAGGCCATACGGGGCCTGGCGGAGGAGGCGGTGAGGGCCTCCGCCCTGGACAAGAGCTACGTAAAGGACCTCATACGGGTGCAGGAGGAGGAGAAGGAGCGGGTCTCGAGGGAGATCCACGACGGGCCCCTGCAGGCGGTGACGGCCCTCATGCAGCGCATAAGGCTGGCCATGCGGATCATCGAAGACCCGGCGAAGGCCGGTGAGGAGCTAAGTATGGCGGAGGAGGCGGCCCGGGAGTGCGTGAGGGAGCTTAGGGGGCTTTGCGACCACCTGGCGCCTCCTTGGGTGGAGCTGGGGATCGAGCAGGCGCTGCAGGAGCTGGCGTTGAGGCTTAAGGCCCAATGGGGGGTTGACATCCAGGTGGACGTCCCAGGCCTTGAGGAGAGGATCGGCGACGACAAGGCCCTTCCTCTCATGAGGATCTTCCAGGAGGCGGTGAACAACGGCTGCCGCCACGGCGGCGCCAGAAGTTTCAAGATTGGTACGTTTGAGGAAAATGGGATTTTCTGCTTTTATATAAGGGACGACGGTAGTGGTTTTGTTCCGCCTAAGGAATTTAAGTCCCTTAGGGTTTCAGGCCACAGGGGGCTTGCGAACATGAGCGAGAGGGCCGCCCTCATGGGGGCGGAGCTGCAGGTGATATCGTCCCCCGGCGGAGGCTGCGAGGTTCGCTGCCTGTTCTATCTTTAGGCGCTGGAATCGGCTTCATCGGTTGTCGCCGTAGGACGAAGTTGAAACCTTGGGAGGAGGTCTTGGGGTGAACCTAAAATTTCTTGGGGCCGCCGGTGAGGTCACCGGGTCCTGTTACCTTCTTGAGACCGACAATTATCGGGTGCTGGTGGACTGTGGGGTCCACCAGGGGAAGGACGAGGAGGACCTGTCCAAGTCGTCCAAGGGGGGATACTTCCCCTTCAACCCCGCCAACATAGACGCGGTGCTTCTGACCCATGCCCACATGGACCACAGCGGGCTGATACCCCTGTTGTGCAAACAGGGGTTCAAGGGGCCGGTGTTCGCCACCTCCGCCACGGTGGAGTTCTGCGACGTCCTATGGCGGGACTCGGCGCACCTCATGCGGGAGGAGGCGGAGTGGCGCACGAGGAAGAACGTAAGGAAGGGGCTGCCCCCGGTGGAACCCCTTTACGACGTAGACGACGTTGATAGGGCCGTAAGGCTGTTGCGGCCCGTTTCCTACGATGAGGTTATGCACCTCAACTCGGGGTTCCAGGTGCGGTTCCGGGACGCGGGGCACATACTGGGAAGCGCCATGATAGAGGTGTGGCTTGGGCCTTCCAGGGACGTGAAGCTGGTCTTCTCCGGGGACTTGGGGCCCATGAAGACGGTCATGGAGAAGAGCCCCTCCATCATAGAGGACGCGGACTTCGTGATAATAGAGTCCACCTACGGCGACCGTCTTCACAAGGACAACGAGAGCACCCGGGAGGAGTTCCGGTCCATAATATCCGAGGCCCTAAACGCCAGGGGCAAGGTGCTGATCCCCACCTTCGTGGTGGACCGGGCCCAGCGGGTGCTTTACGAGCTGAACCTCTTCCAGAGGGCTTTCCCCCAGGCCAACTCGGTTCCCATATTCTTCGATTCCCCCATGGGGATGAGGGCCACGGACATATACAGGGCCCACCCGGAGATGCTGTCCCAGGAGCTGCAGACCCTGATAAGGGCCGGGGAGGACCCGTTCTCCCCCAGGAACTTAAGACACGTGGCGTCGGTGGACGACAGCCGGTCCATAAACCAGATGTCCCACGCGGTGGTCATGGCGGGAAGCGGCATGTGCACCGGGGGCCGCATAGTCCACCACCTTAAGAACAACCTCTGGCAGCCCTCGTGCCACGTGGTGATAGTTGGATACCAGGCCAGGGGAACCCTGGGGAGGCGTCTTGTGGAGGGGGAGAAGCTGCTCAAGATAGCGGGGGAGGAGATCAACGTTCAGGCCAAGATCCACACGGTGAACGGTTTCTCCGCCCACGGGGACAAGCGGGACCTTCTTACCTGGGCCGGGCACTTTGAGTCCGGGCCTCTGTTCATAGTAACCCACGGGGAGCCCAAGTCATCGGAGGCCTTGGCCAGGTCCCTGGGGGAGATGGGTTACCGGGCCATAGTCCCCCGCCGCGGCGAGGAGATAAACCTTCGGAAGGCGGGGGATGAGGCCCTGGCGGAGGTGATGCCGCCGGTGCCGTTCCAGAGGAGCCGAAGGGACGAGGTCTTGGAGGCCTTGGCGGAGATAGCCTCCCTTTCGGTGGGCTTGAGGGACAAGCTGTCCGACGGGGAGGTGCCCAGGGAGGTAATACCCCTCATAGAGTCCTCCAGGACGCTTCTTAAGACCGCCGAGAGGATGCGCTAGTCTGCCCTGCCCTTGGGGCTTTCACGGTTGATTTTTTTGGATTGACATCAATGGAGGTATGAGGCCTTGGAGTTTAAGGCGATAAAAGGGGCGCTGAGATCCCGGTTGTCCGTGGGTCTTCACGTTTTGGCCGGGTTGGCCATGGTGGCGCTGTTGGGGGCTGTGGCCTACTGGATAGTGTTCGGAGCGGTGGGCAGGACCCAGCTGGTTCGTTTCATGCCCGATGTTCAGGGGGTGCCTTGGGTCTGCCTTGAGGGGAGGAAGGGGGACCTGGGGGTGGTGGGGTCCTTCCTGACGGTCCTGTCGCCCCTTGGGGCTTCGGAATTGCCCTTTTCGGCGGACTTGATAGACCGCTTCGCCTTGCTGCAGAGGATTGAACCCCAGGGGGACGTGCACTTCGCCGCCCATCTTACCGGGGGGGATGGGGCCCTCAAGGATGGCAGGCTTCCGGCGGGGCTGCTGGCGAATGGATACGGTGCGGCCTCTTCGGGGGACGGCGTCTTCGCCGTGTCGTCCCCTTCTGGGGACGGGGTGGGTTTCATGGCATATCGGGAGGGTACGCTGCTCTTCTGCTCAAGCCGGGAGGGGCTTGAGCATATGATGGGGCTGTCCTCCGGCGAGGGGGAGCCCCTCTTAAGGGGATGGGATGTAGAGTCATCCTGGGAGGGACACCTGGCCTTCGGCGACGGGGGTCGTCTTGGGCAGAAGGACGGCTCCGAAGGCGGCGAGGTTGAGCTGGAGGCGGCGTTCCGCCGGCTTGAGGGGGGTAAGGAGGGGGGCTTCGTCCCCGCAGGCGAGGCTCGGTGGCGGCTTAAGGGGTCTAAGATAGCCCTGTTGGACTCCCTTGACCGGGCGGACTGGTCGGCCCTCAACTTCCGGGTGGCCTCTCCGGTGGCCTTGGCCATGGGGTTCAAGGTGGGGGAGGGCAAGTCCCAGCGGGTCCCCTTCATGGACGCCATAGGCCGCTGGCTTGATACCCTTGGTTTGACCCCCGAGGGCAAGGGGGCCATATTGTCCAGCCCGGTGGTGTTGAGCCTAGGAGGCAGGACCGAGGTGCTTTGGCTTGAGATGCCAGGCGCGCTCTTAAGCTTCCCATCCTCCGGGAAGGCGGGGGAGGAGCTGGCCAAGGGGGTGTGGGATAAGCTTCTCCTTGGAGCCCCCGCCCAGCCCATGAGCGGGTACCAGAGCGGGGGCTACACGAAACTGCCCTTCTCCATGGTCGCCGCCTCCAACGGGGAGGAGGCGGAGCTTGGGCTCATATCCCCCAACACCATAAGGGAGTCCCGGGGGGCCCTGCCGGAGGCTGTCATGGGGTCGAACCTGGGGTGGATATACGCCAACCTGCCGGAGCTGGGGCAGGCGGTGGAGGACGCCATGGGGATAATGGGGGTGCTGGGGCTGGATGACGACAACCCCTTCTCCGAGAAGGCAAAGGGGGACGTGCGGGACATCCTGTCGTCCATGAGCCCGGTGCTTTTGGTTTTTCAGGATGCGGAATCTGGGAGGATGGAGTGGTACAATCCCCCAAAGCGATAGACGGGGAGGTAGTTGGAGATGAGCGACACGGTGAGGGCGAATCCCCTGGACGTTCTGAGCCGCAGGGGGCTCGTGGAGTGGTGCAGCGCCCCCGAGGGGCTTAAGGGGCTGTTTGAGTCCGAGATGGTGACGGGCTACGTGGGGTTTGACCCTTCGGCGGACAGCCTTCACGTGGGGAACATGGTGCCCATAATGGGGCTTGCGTGGCTGCAGCGGCTGGGCCACCGGCCATTGGCCATAGTGGGGGGCGGGACTGGGCTCATAGGGGATCCATCTGGGAAGACCAAGGAGCGGCCCCTGCTCACCCAGGACCAGGTGGTTCACAACATGGAGTGCATCCGGGAGCAGCTCTCCCTGTTCCTGGACTTCGACAGGTCCCCCAACGGGGCGGTGATAGTGAACAACTACGACTGGCTCAAGGAACAGTCCCTAATAGGCTTTTTGAGGGACACGGGGAAGTTCTTCACCGTGAACTACATGATAAGCCGGGAGTACATAAGAAGCCGCCTGGAGGACCCGGACAAGTCCATAACCTACACGGAGATGTCCTACATGCTGCTTCAGGCCTTCGACTTCTGGCACCTGTACAGGACCTACGGCTGCAAGCTCCAGATGGGAGGCAACGACCAGCAGGGCAACATCCTGGCGGGTGTGGACCTGATCCGCAAGAAGGAGGGGGGCCAGGCCTACGGTTTCACCTTCCCGCTTCTTCTTACCTCCACGGGGCAGAAGTTCGGCAAGTCCGAGGAGGGGGCGGTGTACCTGTCCCCCAAGAGGACCTCCCCTTACAAGTTCTACCAGTTCTGGATGAACGTGGAGGACGACGCCCTGCCCAGGCTCTTCCGGATGTACACCTTCCTCCCCGAGGAGGAGATAGACCACGTCCTGGCGGAGCACCTGAGGTCCCCGGAGAAGCGTGGGGCCCAGCGGATGCTTGCCATGGACATAACCTCCAGGGTTCACGGTTCCGCGGTGGCGGAGCGGGTGGCTCGAACCAGCGAGATCCTCTTCGGGGACTGCGACTTCAGCTCCGCGGACCTGGAGACCGTCAAGGTGCTGGAGGGCGAGATCCCCGCGTCCTTGGCGGACATGTCCGTGGGGGACTCCATGGTGGACCTCATGGCCCTCTCGGGGGTTACCGCCTCCAAGGGGGAGGCCCGGCGGCTGCTTAAGGGCGGCGGGGTCTACGTGAACGGCAGGAGGATAGACGAGGATCACCGGCTTGAGGAGAGGGATGTGCTCTTCGGCAGGTACGTGATCTTCCGGCTGGGCAAGAAGAAGTACCACCTGGTGATCCGGAGGGGCTAGGGAGTGTCCCTTCAGGATAAGGCCTTAAGGGCCCTCGGCAAGGGGGCCCTCTCGTACCCGGTTGCCCTTGTGATGCAGAGGGTTGTGCGGGGGCTCCTCGTGGCCATGGATCCCAGGGGCAAGGTGGCCAGGTACAACATGGCCCTGGCCCTTGAGGGCCTTTCGGACCAGGAGCTGAAGGCCCTGTACCGCCGGGCGGTGGACCACCTGGCGTGGATGTTGGTGGAGTGCCTTGCCCTTAACGTGCGCCCCGAGCTGGCCCTGGATTGGGTCAAGTCCGCCGAAGGGCTTGAGGAGCTGGACCGGCCCCTGGGGGAGGGGCGAGGCGTCATATTGGTGACTGCCCATCTTGGGAACTGGGAGCTGGCGGCGTTCTGGATGGCCCAGTCGGGCTATCCGCTCATGCCCATAGTGCGTCCCCCGGAGAACGGCGGCCAGGCGGACCTTTTGGATGCCTTCCGCCGCAAGGGCGGGGTTAGGCCCATCTCCAAGGGGGAGCACATGTCCCGGGCTCTGAAGGCCCTTAAAGGGGGGGCGGTGCTGGGGGTCCTGGCGGACCAGCACGGGGGTGGAGAGGGCATGCCGGCGGAGTTCTTCGGGCACAGGACCTCCACCGTGAAGGGGCCTTCGGTCTTTCGGTACCTCACGGGGATGCCGGTGGTGCTCCTTGAGGCCTGGCGGGAGGGGCCCTTTCGGCATCGGCTTAGGTTCAGCCCCGTGCGGTGGGACGAGGGCGGGGACCGGGAGTCCCGCATAGCCCTTGGGGTGGAGGCGGTTAACCGGGCCCTTGAGGGGGCCATAAGGCGGCACCCGGAGCAGTGGTTTTGGCAGCACCGCCGGTTCAGGGAGGCCATGGAGGTCCTTCCTTCCCAGGGTTAGGTCCTTTGGGACCAGAGGGTGCCGCCCACGGCGTAATCCTCCTTCCGCATCTCCCTTATGATTATGCGCACCTGTTCCCTTTGGACTCCCAAGGAGGCGCACACCGCGTCGGTCACCCTCTTCACCAGCTCCTCCTTGGCCGTTGCGTCCCGGCCTTCCAGCATGTGGATCTCAACTATGGGCAAGCAGTTCACCATCCCTTCGCGAGGTGGTTTTGAGTGTATTTAGATGATACATTGAAATGGCTTATGACGGTGATGTCGGTTCTACTTGGGGCTTGCGTGGCGTCGTTCATAGAGACCGCCGCCCACCGGTTTGTGACGGGGCGTCCCTTTTGGGGGCGGGAGAGGTCCTGTTGCGAGTCCTGCGGCAGGCAGCTCAGCACCGGGGACCTGATCCCCGTGCTGTCGTTCCTTTGGTTCCGGGGTCGGTGCAGGACCTGCGGATCCTACATACCCAAGGAGTACCTCTTCTACGAGGCCTTCACCGCCCTTGCCTTTGGGGCGGCGGTTTACGTATTCGGCCCCGGGTTGAAGGCGGCGTCCTGCATGGCCATGTTCGCCTTCGGCCTCTTCCACGCCGTGACCGACCGGGAGAGCGGTTACGTTTACGACGCGGTGTCCGCGGCGTCCTTCCTCGTCGGGGTGGGGTTGGGGTTCCTGAACGGTGGGATAGTAGGGATTAAGTGGGCCCTTTTGGGCGGCCTTGGGGGTTTCCTTCCCCTTGCGGTGATCGTGGTGGTCTCCTTTGGCCGCATGGGGATAGGGGACGCCATTCTAATGGGCGGCCTTGGCACCTTCTTAGGCCCCATCGGCGCCCTTCTTGGGGTATACTTCGCCGTTATAATAGGCGGCCTTTGGGCCATCGTAATGGTCCTCAAGGGGCGCCTAAACAGGAAGGACCCGGTGCCCTTCGGTCCTTTCCTCTGGGTCGGGTCCTTCCTGGCCTTCATGTTGAAGGGGTGGATAATTCGATCTCTTAGCGACTGGTTCGCAGCCCTTTGGTTTTAGCGGCTCACGCCTGGTGTTCCTCCATGAAGCGGGTGAGCTCCTCCCGTATGGACGAGCCGGAGTCCATGGTCCGAACCTTTTGTAAGAGGTCCACGCATCGGTCCTTGGTGAGCCTCATGAGGTAGTCCTGTATCCAGGGGATCCGTGGGGCGGACATGGATAGCTCGTGGAAGCCCAAAGCCACCAGTAGCGGCAGCGCCAGCGGGTCTCCCGCCATCTCGCCGCACATGCCGAGCTCTATGTTCGATTCGTGGGCCGCCCTTGCGGTGTTCTCCAGCAGTGCGATTATCGACGGGTGGAATGGTTCGTACCACTGCAGGAGCCTTGGGTTCTGCCGGTCCACCGCCAGGGTGTACTGCACCAGGTCGTTGGTCCCCACGGAGAAGAAGTCCACCTCCTTGGCCAGCGCGTGGGCCGACGCGGCGGCGGCGGGGACCTCTATCATTATGCCTAGGTCTATGTGGTCCGCCACCTGGTGTCCTGAGTCCTTGACGCTGAGCATGGCCTCCGCCAGCATGGCCCTGGCGGTCCGCACCTCCCAGAGGCTTGTGACCATGGGCAGCATTATCTTGAGGTTCCCGAAGGCGGAAGCCCGGGCCAGGGCCCTGAGTTGGGTCATGAAGAGCTCCCGGTACTCCATGCAGACCCTTATGGCCCTGAGCCCCAGGAAGGGGTTGGCCTCCTCGCCCACCAGTCCCTTGATGTAGGGCACCTCCTTGTCGCCTCCGGCGTCGAGGGTGCGGATTATGACCGGGTGCGGCGCCATGGATTTGATAGCTTCGCTGTAGGCCTCAAACTGCTCGTCCTCTGAGGGTGCGTCCGAGCGGCCCATGAAGAGGAACTCGGTGCGGAAGAGCCCCACCCCGGTGCCGCCGAAGTTGAGCACCTTTTGGGTGTCCTTGGGGGATGCGATGTTGCCGAAGAGGAGGACCGAAACCCCGTCCCTGGTGACGCTGGGCTTCCCCTTGAGGTCCTTGAGCCTAAGCCGGGTCTCCTCCTGGGCCTTTATGCGACGGTCGAAGGCCTCTTCGAACTGTTCGGAGGGGAAGAGCACCACCTCGCCGCCCACGCCGTCCACCAGGATGACCTGTCCCTTTTTGAAGCTGTCGTCGATGGGTATGCCGGACACTGCGGGGATCTCCAGGGCCTTGAGGAGTATGGCCGAGTGGCTGGTGGGGCCTCCCTGGGCGGTGACCACCGCCTTGACGTTCCGCTTTATGCCCAGCACCGCCGCGTCGGAGGGGGCTATCTCGTCGGTGACTATGACGTAGTCCTGCCGGTCGTCGATCTGGCTTATGTCCTCCCCGCCGGTGACGATGCGGAAGAGCCTCTGCCCTATGTCCAGGATGTCCGCCGCCCGCTCCTTGAAGTACGGGTCCTCCAGGGCGTCGAACTGGGCCTTTATTGAGAGGGTGGCGTCCACTATGGCGTCCTCCAGGCACTGGCCCTGCATGATGGCGGCCAGTATGGCCTCCACCAGCATGGGGTCCTGGATCATGAGCTGGTGGGCCTCGAAGATGGCGGCCTTCTCGGGCCCCAGGGTGGCCTTAGTGGAGTCCGCCAGGGCCTTCAGCTGCTCTATGGCCCTTTCCTGGGCATCCCGGAAGCGCTGCTTGTCGTACTCGGAGTTGACCTGGGGTGAGCCGGAGTGCTGGAAGGGCCTTTGGTGGATCCGGAGTATCACCCCTTTGGCAAGGCCTGGGGATATGGGCAGTCCTTTGACGGTTACCTGTTCGCTGGAAGCTAGAGAATTCAAGTTACTTCCCCCCTAGTATGGCATGGGATAAGTTTAGCTTTTATGGGGGATTTAAGCAAAGGGTATGTATGAAGCCCCCGCGGGCTGGGTGGGTCTAACTTAGGGTATTGGGGGATCCATTTTTTCATCTTTGGCGTTCTGGCCTTCCTCTTTAGCCCCCTTTGGTTTTTCCCGTGGGGCTCGATGGTCTTTAGGGTTCAGGTACTTCGAATGGTTCGGCGGGTTCATGTCTTTATTGCACCCCGGTGAAATTTGTGCTTGCTTTATAAAAATACAACATTGGACTATGGGTTGACTATTTTAGATTGCGTGGATAATCTTGATACGGCAGTGGTGTTGTTCTTGTTGAACGGTGCATCTGTTTATCGCTTGCGTAGTGTTTAAGAGATCCTTCCACGATCCAGGGAAGCCGATGGGAGTTCGGCGCGGGGCCGCCACTGTGATCCTGACGATGCCGCGTGATGCCACTGGGGTATGCCCGGGAAGGTGCGGCAAAGGATGAAGGTAAGCCAGGAGACCTTTCGTGGAGGAGGACTTGAGGTTCCGCGTGACCCCGGGGCCCCATGCGTTGCTGGGCTTGCATGCCTATGGGCGCGTGGGGGCCGGGGTTTTTGGTTTATGGGGGTTTTGCGTTTCGGTTTAGACCTTGAGCGGTTGGAGGTGATGGAGAGGTGAAGCTTAAGACCAAGCTTTTTGGTCGGGTGTACCAGTTCGGGAGCGTTAAGGAGGTACTTGCCAAGGCGAACGAGGAGAAGTCCGGGGACCGCCTGGCGGGTATAATCGCCGAGTCGATGGAGGAGCGGGTGGCGGCGAAGCACGTTTTGGCGAACCTGACGGTGGGGGACTTGCGGAACAACCCGGTGGTGCCCTACGAGGAGGACGAGGTAACCAGGATAATCCAGGACGACGTGAACGAGAGGGTCTACGCGGAGATACGCAACTGGACCATAGGCGAGCTTCGGGAGTGGATACTGTCGGACCGCACCACCGGGGAAGACATAAGGCGCGTAAGCCGTGGGCTTACCAGCGAGGTCATAGCCGGAGTGGCGAAGCTCATGAGCAACATGGATCTCATATATGGGGCCAGCAAGATCCGGGTTCCAGCCCACTGCAACACCACCATAGGGTTGCCCGGGACCCTTGCGTCCCGGCTTCAGCCCAACCACCCCACCGATGACGTGGAAGGGATCAGGGCCTCCATATTCGAGGGTCTGTCCTACGGGGTAGGGGATGCGGTTATAGGCCTCAACCCGGTGGACGACACGGTGGAGAACGTGAAGAAGATACTTCACAGCTTCCAGGAGATAAAGGAGAGGTACCAGATACCCACCCAGATCTGCGTGCTCGCCCACGTAAGCACCCAGATGGAGGCGGTGCGCCAGGGGGCACCCACGGACCTATTCTTCCAGAGCATAGCGGGATCCCAGAAGGGCAACGAGGCCTTCGGCATAAGCGCCCAGATGCTGGCGGAGGCCATGGAGCTGGCGGCCTGTCAGGGCACGTCCGTGGGGCCTAATTTCATGTACTTTGAGACCGGCCAGGGGTCGGAGCTCTCTTCGGACGCCCACTTCGATTCGGACCAGGTCACCATGGAGGCCCGCTGTTACGGTTTCGCCAAGCGGTTCAAGCCCTTCCTGGTCAACACCGTGGTTGGGTTCATAGGTCCGGAGTACCTGTACGACAGCAAGCAGGTCATAAGGGCGGGCCTTGAGGACCATTTCATGGGCAAGCTCACTGGAATACCCATGGGATGCGACGCCTGCTACACCAACCATATGAAGGCGGACCAGAACGACGTGGAGAACCTGGCGGTGCTTTTGACCGCTGCGGGATGCAACTACTTCATGGGGATACCCCACGGGGACGACGTGATGCTCAACTACCAGTGCACCAGCTACCACGATACCCCCACTTTAAGGCAGCTGCTTAAGGTGCGCCCCATCCCTGAGTTCGAGCGTTGGCTTGAGAAATGGGGGATCATGGAGAACGGCGCCCTGACCGACCGGGCCGGGGATGCCTCCATCTTCTGCTGATGGGAGGGATGGTAGAGATGGTGACGGAGCTTGAGCTGAAGCAGCTGGTGAAGGAGATACTGATGGAGATGGGGTCCCGGGAGGCGGGGCAGGAGGGTGTGAAGGAGCCCCAGGCCACCAAGGCGCCGGGGGGCAGCCTTCAGGATCTGGAGGCGGAGGCCCTGCCCGATATAACCCAGCTGGACATAAGGAAGCATTGTCTTGTGCCGGAGCCCAAGGACCCTAAGGCCCTCATGGCGATGAAGGAGAAGACCCCCGCCAGGCTGGGGGTTTGGAGGGCGGGGCCCCGCTACAAGACCGACACGCTGCTGCGCTTTAGGGCGGACCATGCCGCCGCCCAGGACGCGGTGTTCAGCGACATATCCGACGAGTTCCTTAAAGCCAACGACCTTAAGTTGGTCCAGACCCTCTGCTCCGACAAGGACCAGTTTCTGACCAGGCCTGACCTGGGGAGGAGGTTCTCCGAGGAGGCCAAGGGGGTGATCAAGTCCATGGTGCCCCAGCCTCCCAAGGTGTTGGTCTACCTGTCCGACGGGCTCAGCACCACCGCGGTGGAGGCCAACGGCATGGACACCTTCAAGGCCATATCCCAGGCGCTGGAGGCCACGGGGATCAAGCTGCCCAAGCCCTTCTTCGTGAAGTACGGCAGGGTTCCCGCCATGGACGTCGTATCCGAGGTTACCGGCGCAGAGGTGGTCTGCGTGTTGATCGGCGAGAGGCCCGGATTGGTCACCGCGGAGAGCATGTCCGCCTACATAACCTACCGGGGCACCGTTGGCATGCCCGAGGCCAGGCGTACGGTGGTGTCCAACATCCACCGGGGAGGCACCCCGGCGGTTGAGGCGGGGGGCTACATAGGGGAGATCATCCGGCTGATGCTGGACAAGAAGGTAAGCGGGATAGATCTTAAGCTTTAAAACGAGCCCTTAAGGAGGGAAGGAAGATGAAGGGAGATCCCCTGAAGGCGAGGCTTTTGAGCGTAAAGATAATTCCCAACGTCAACCCCGACATGGCATCGGCCCTGGGCCTTAGGCCCGACCAGAGGAGCCTTGGCATGGTCACCGCTGACAGCGACGACGTGACCTACACCGCCCTGGACGAGGCCACCAAGAAGGCGGACGTGGAGGTGGTGTACGCCAAGTCCTTCTACGGCGGGGCCGCGAATGCCAACACGAAGCTGGCGGGGGAGATCATCGGGATAATAGCGGGCCCCAACCCCGCGGAGGTCCGCAGCGGGCTCAACGCCATAGCGGATTTTATAGAGAACGAGGCGTGGTTCGTGTCCGCCAACGACGACGACACCATACCTTACTACGCCCACTGCATATCCAGGACCGGCAGCTACCTCTCCAAGGTGGCGGGGATAAAGGAGGGGGAGGCCCTGGCTTACCTGATAGCCCCTCCGTTGGAGGCCATGTACGCACTGGATGCGGCGTTGAAGGCCGCGGACGTGAGGCTGGCGGCTTTCTACGGCCCTCCTTCGGAGACCAACTTTGGCGGGGGTTTGCTCACCGGTTCCCAGTCCGCCTGTAAGGCCGCCTGCGACGCCTTCGCCCAGGCGGTGATATTCGTGGCCGAGAACCCGCTGCTCTTCTAGGGTCCGGGCTCTGGGAGTGGCCTGCCCAATGGGATGGGACGGCGGCATCACGGGCAAGGCCCTCGGCATGGTGGAGGTGTTTGGGATGCTGGGGGCGGTGGAGGCGGCGGATTCCGCCCTTAAGGCCGCGTCGGTGACCCTGTTGGGTGTCCGCAAGGTCAAGGGGGGGATAGTAACCGTTTTGCTGGCCGGCGACGTGGCCTCCGTCAGGGCCGCGGTGGACGCGGCCGCCGCCTCGGTGGAGAAGCTTCGGGTAGGCATGAGGTGGGTGCACGTCATACCCCGCCCTCACCGGGAGGTTTGGCAGATGCTGGTTCCGGCCCCTGGCGGCCAGGAAGTTCCACCCTCCGGCGGGAGTGAGCCGGCGGAGGAAACCGATTCAGCCCATGGGTTCCTGGTGGATCCTAATGGTGGAGGCGAAGCCTCAGTTCCCATTAGCCCCCAAAAGGAGGCTTCCCCTTCGGACCGTGAGCTGGAGGCAATGACGGTGATGGAGCTTAGGAGGCTTGCGAGGTCCCTCCCCGTGGGGATGAGCAGGAAGAGGATAAAGTTCGCCTCTAAGGAGGAGCTTTTGCGGGAGATAAGGTCGTTTATGGGAGAGGGAGGAGGTGATGGCGGTGCAGGTTAGGGACAGGGATCTCATGTCGATCCAGGAGGTAAGGGACTTGGTTGCCAGGGCTAAGGGGGCCCAGCGGGTCCTAGCCTCCATGGGGCAGGATGAGATCGACCGGCTGGTGGCGGCGGTCTCCAGGGCTGGGGTTGAGAACGCGGAACGGCTTGGGCGGATGGCCCACGAGGAGACCGGTTACGGCAAGCCCGAGGACAAGCGTCTTAAGAACCTCTTCGCCGCCAGGGACGTATATGAGGCCATAAAGGGCATGCGCACCGTGGGGATCATAAGGGAGGACCCGGCGGGCAGGCTGTTTGAGGTGGCGGTGCCGGTGGGGGTTGTGGCGGGGCTCATCCCATCCACGAACCCCACCTCCACGGTGATATTCAAGGCCATGATAGCTTTGAAGGGGGCTAACAGCATCATCTTCTCCCCCCATCCCAGCGCCAGGAACTGCATCATGGAGACCGTGAAGGTGCTCTCCAAGGCGGTGGAGGAGGCGGGAGGACCCGAGGGGGTGTTCGGCTGCATGTCCATGGTCACTCCCCAGGGTACCCAGGAGCTGATGAGGCCTGAGAACGTGTCCCTGATCCTGGCCACCGGAGGGGCCGCCATGGTGAGGGCGGCTTACAGCTCCGGCACCCCCGCCATAGGGGTGGGGCCCGGGAACACCCCGGCCTTCATAGACCGCACCGCGGACATCCAAAGGGCGGTGTCCCGGATAATGGAGAGCAAGACCTTCGACTACAGCACCATCTGCGCCTCCGAGCAGTCCGTGGTGGTGGACCGCGTGGTGGAGCAGGAGGTAAGGCGGGAGTTCGTCCGCCAGGGTGGATACTTCCTACCCCCGGAGGACGCGGCCAAGGTGGCGAGGACCATATTCCAGCCCTCGGGGCTCATGAACCCCAGGACCGTGGGCAGGAGCCCGGAGTTCATCGCCAGGGAGGCGGGGATAAGCATCCCGGAGGGCACCCGGCTGCTCCTGGCGGAGGGGCAAGGGGTGGGGAAGGAGTACCCCTTCTCCCAGGAGAAGCTGTGTCCCGTGCTGGCCTTTTACTCAGAGGAGGGCTGGGAGAGGTGCTGCGAGCTGTGCATAAGGCTTCTGGACTTTGAGGGGGCGGGGCACACCTTGGCCATACACTCCAACGACCAGGAGGTCATACGCCAGTTTGGGCTCAAGAAGCCGGTTTCCAGGGTGATAGTGAACGCCGGTTCCTCCCTGGGGGCCGTGGGGGCCACCACGGGGCTTTTCCCCTCCATGACCTTGGGGTGCGGCGCCGCGGGGCACAACGCCACCTCCGACAACGTGGGGCCAATGCACCTCATAAACGTAAGGCGGGTGGCCTGGGGCACCAAGGAGATAGGGGACCTCAAGGGGGCTCCTTCCCGCGAGGCGGGATTGGCGGTAGACCGGGATTGCCAGTTGGAGGAGTTGGTGGACAGGATAGCGGATCGGCTTCTCAAGCGCCTGGGGCATTGAGATGCCCGGCTGAGGGTTTGAAGTGGTTGCGGTTCGGCTGTGTTTAATAAATCTTAAAAGGGGGTAGTGAAGATGAGCAACAACATGCAGGCGCTGGGCATGATAGAGACCAAGGGGTTGGTTGGAGCGGTGGAAGCGGCGGATGCCATGGTGAAGGCCGCCAACGTCACGTTGATAGGCAAGGTCATGGTGGGTGGCGGGCTGGTCACGGTGATGGTAAGAGGCGACGTGGGTGCGGTGAAGGCCGCCACTGACGCGGGGGCTGCGGCGGCCAGCAAGGTTGGGGAGCTGATCTCGGTGCACGTGATCCCGCGGCCCCACCCGGAGGTGGAGTTCATACTTCCGAGCTTGGACCAGTCGAAGCCCCAGGGGGCGTAGGCCATGGTGAGCCCGAGGGAGGGGGCGGGTCCGCTGCCGGATGGGCTTGACCTGGATGCCCTGGCGGAGCGGGTGTTGTGGGCCTTGAGGGGGCGGATATCCTTTGAGGTGGAGGCCTCGGGCAGGCACGTCCACCTCAGCGCCCCCCACGTGGAGGCCCTCTTCGGCAAGGGGGCTTCCCTTTCCCCCGAGCGTCCCCTTTCCCAGCCGGGCCAGTTCTTGTGCTCCCAGAGGGTGACCCTTGTGGGGCCAAAGGGGGACATGCGGAACGTGGCGGTCCTTGGGCCGGAGAGGGATAGGACCCAGGTGGAGGTGTCCATGACCGACGCCTTGAACCTTGGCATATCCCCTCCGGTCAGGGACTCGGGGGACCTCCGCGGCAGCGCCTCGTTGGTCATAAGGGGCCCCAACGGGGAGGTCCGGTTGGACGAGGGGGTCATAGTGGCCCACAGGCACGTCCACATGACCCCCGATGACGCCATTCTTTTGGGGGTAAGGGATGGAGATCGTGTAAAGGTGAGGGTTAATGGGGGGCGTCCCGTGATCTTTGAGGAAGTGCTGGTCCGGGTCTCCCCCAAGTACAGCCTTGCCATGCACATAGACTACGACGAGGCCAACGCCTGTGGGTATAGAAAGGGTGTAAGGGGGAACATAGTGCCATGACCGATCCTGGCCGTTGCTTGGAGGTTCCGCCGCTTATCCGCCGGGTGGACGTCCTCTTGGAAGAGGCTTTTAGGACTAGGGAGGAGCCCCTTAGTAGCTTCGTCCCTCCCCTCCGGGTTGGGGTGGACCTTGGGACCGCCTCCATAGTGCTGGTGGTGGTTGATTCACAGGGGCGGCCGGTGTCGTGGGATATGGAGGAGGCCTCGGTGGTCCGGGACGGCTTGGTGGTTGACTTCGCCGGGGCTTCCCGGATAGTCCGGGGGCTTAAGGCCCTGCTGGAGGAGCGCATCGGAACGGAGCTTTGCGACGCCGCGGTGGCGGTTCCCCCCGGCACTTCCCCAAGGGACTGCGATGCCCACCGATACGTGGCGGAGGGGGCTGGATTCGAGGTGATGGAGATCCTTGACGAGCCCACCGCCGCCAACCTGGTCCTTGGGGTGGAGGACGGGGCGGTGGTGGACATAGGCGGCGGCACCACCGGCATAGCCCTCTTCAAGGGAGGCGAGCTGGTGTCCGTGACCGATGAGCCCACCGGTGGTACCCACGTGTCCCTGGTCATCGCCGGCAACCGGGGGATAGCCTTTGAGGAGGCGGAGGCGTTGAAGCGGGATCCAAGGGTTCAGCCGGAGCTTATCAGCGTGGTCAAGCCGGTGTTCCAGAAGATGGGCACCATAATAAAGCGCTTTATCCAAGGAGCTGGGGCCGAGGACCTGTTTCTGGTGGGGGGCACGTGCTCGTTCCCGGGGATGGAGCGGGTGATAAGCTCGGAGGTTGGGCTGCGGGCCTTCGTGCCGCGCCGTCCTTTTCTCGTAACTCCCCTTGGCATAGCCATGGGATGCCCGATTGAAGGGCGTTGAGCTTTGGGGGTGATCCTTTTGGATCAAGCTAGGTTGATAGACGCGGTGGTTAAGGAGGTAATGAGGCGGCTTGAGGGGGGATGCTCCGGAGGAGGCGGGTTCCTTGTGCTGGGGGAGCCCGGCAGCCTACCGTCCTCCTGGGGGGGCGATCTGGTGTTTATGGGGGAGGCCCTGGGGGCGGAGGGCTTTGACCGCCTGTTGGTCCCGAGGCTGGATCAATGCCAGCTGGTGGCGTGTTCCTTGGGCATGTGGTGCGATGCCGTGTCAAAGGCCCTCGTGGGGGGCCTTTCCCGGGGGGCGGAGGTGTTTCTTCTGAAGGAAGCCCTTGGGTGGATGGATCTTCTACCACCCCAAGAACCCCTTGGTAAGCATTACCGGAGCTGCCTTGAGCGGCTTTGTTCCTTCGGGGTCCGGCTGGTTTCGTCCCCGTCGGAGATTGCGGGGGTTCCCTTACATGTGGCCTCGGCCCCGGGCGATGCTATCGTTGAGGCAGAGAGGGATGAGAAGGGGGCCCTGGATCTTCGGGGGATGCGGCTTATATCGGAGAGGGAGATAAAGGATCGGTGCCCGGAGGGTTGCAGGGAGATACTGGTGGATGCCAAGGCCATAATAACCCCCCTGTGCATGGATCTCCTGAGGGTCAAGGGGATTGATGTGGTGAGGGGGTGCGGCGGTTGATAATAGCCAAGGGGGTGGGCAACGTTTGGGCCACCAAGAAGGACGAGAGCCTGAACGGCCTTAAGTTCTTCGTGGTACAGCCGGTGAAGTCCGGTCCTGGGGGAGGTTTTGTGGCGGTGGACGCCGCCGGGGCCGGCATAGGGGATCACGTGTTGGTGTCCCAGGGCAGTTCCGCGAGGATGGTTTTCGACCGGGAGCACGTGCCGGTGGATGCGGTGATAGTGGGGATCATAGACTCGGTGGAGGTGGATGAGTCGCTCTTGGGGTGATGCCACCTTGGGGTTAACTGTGGGGATATGGAGGTGAACGCTCATGGGTATCAACGATATCATCCTCTACGTGATGACGGGTTTCATGGTCTTGGGAGCCGTGGACAAGGCGTTCTTGGGCAACAAGATGGGGTTGGGTGAGAAGTTCGAGGAAGGGTTCATGGCCATGGGATCTCTGATGTTGGCCATGGGAGGTGTTATCACCATAGCCCCCATGTTGGCGGAGTTGCTCAAGCCCATAATAGTTCCCCTTTACAGGATGATGGGCGCGGATCCCGCCATGTTTGCCACCACCCTTTTGGCCTGCGACATGGGGGGGTATCCTTTGGCCATGAAGATGGCCCAGAACCCCCAGGTGGGACGCTTCGCTGGGATCATTCTTGGAGCCATGATGGGGCCCACCATCGTCTTCTCCATACCGGTGGCCCTTGGGATCATAGAGAAGAAGGATCACGCCGCCCTGGCCAAGGGCATACTGATAGGCATGGTCACCATACCCCTTGGTTGTTTTGCGGGCGGGCTTTTGATGCTGAACAAGGAGTTCCCCTTCAACGTCATGTTGATGAACCTGATCCCGGTGGTCCTCTTCTCGGTGCTCATAGCGGCGGGTTTGAAGATGATACCGGAGGCTATGATCAAGGGGTTTATCGTGTTTGGCAAGGGGGTTGTGTCGGTTATAACCATAGGGCTTGCGATGGGGATAATAGAGGCCCTCTCCCCCTTCCGGTTTTTCCCCGAGGGGTCCCCATTTGCTTTGGCGCCCCTTTCGGAGGCCATCGGGGTGATCGGGGCCATAGCCATAGTGCTTGCGGGGGCCTTCCCGATGGTGGCGGTCATAACCAAGGTGTTTAAAGAGCCCCTCATGGCCTTTGGCAAGAGGCTTGGCATGAACGACGTCTCCGCCGCCGGGATGGTAGCCACCTTGGCGAACAACATCCCCATGTTCACCCTGATGAAGGACATGGACGAGAGGGGCAAGATAATAAACGTGGCCTTCTCGGTCAGCGCCGCCTTTGTGTTCGGCGATCACCTGGGGTTCACCGCCGGGGTTGAGCGGGGGCTCATATTGGCCATGATAGTGGGCAAGCTGGTGGGCGGCATAACTGCCGTTATCCTGGCCTGCAAGTTCACCCCTGCCAATGGAGAGGCGAAGTAAGAGGGTATGGATGTTTTCCGATCCTCTCCCGGGTCTTATAGGTGGGGACCGGAGGGGATGGCGTTATAGGAGTTCTTTGCGCAGGCCGTTGGCTTCTTACGACGGAGCCGATGAGGGGGTGTGCCGTTTGGACAGGGAAGAGCTCAAATCCATGATACGGGAAGTCATTAAGGACCTTTTGTCGGAGGGTGGATCAGGGGAGGAGAAGGCATCCTTTGAGAAGCGGGTGGACCCAAGCGGCGTGCTCTCCGTAAGGCTGGGGACGGTGAAGCCCGAGAGGTTTGACACCGGAAAGGATTCGGACCGGGTGTTCCTCAAGGACGTTCTCACCCTTGAGGAGAGCCCGAGGCTCGGTTGCGGCGTTATGGAGATGGAGAGGAGCGCCTTCAAGTGGACCTTGAGATACGATGAGATAGACTACGTCATAGAGGGTACCTTGGAGATAGTGGTGGATGGCCGTAGGGTGGTGGGCAACAAGGGGGATGTGATATACATCCCCGCCAACAGCACCATACACTTCAGCACCCCTGATTTCGTGAGGTTCCTTTACGTGACCTACCCTGCGGACTGGGCCTCCCAGTGAGGCGATTGGGGGGATCTCCTTGAAGCTTGTGACCGAGCAGGATCTTCGGGCCCAGATAGGGGGGAAGGACGTCCGCCGGTACGTGGTGGATCGGGGGACCATAGTGACCCCATCGGCGAGGCAGTACCTGTCGGACCGTAAGATAGAGCTGGTGATCGGGGATTCCGCCGGGGAGCTGGGGGGCGGGGTAGCGTCGGCGCCATCCCCCGCGGCGGGGTCTTCGGAAGCTGCATCTGCCCGTTTCGTGGGCCCCGATGGGGGTGTTTTGGCCCATAAGCCGGAGCACATGACCCACCTCCACGGCAACCGGTTGGTTAACAAGGGGCATCCGGTGATAGCCTTCAGGGGGAAGCTGGACTTACTTCAGGCGGAGGTCATAGCCCTGCAGGCCTTGGCCTTTGAGGAGGGCAATCAGGGTCTGGCGGAGGGCTTGGAGGATTTCCTCACCGTCATAAGGTCCATCTTGAGGGCCGAGGTGACCGGTTCGCCGGTGGAGGAGACGCCGCTGCTTGGGCATGACTGGGACGCCCTTCGGAGCATGTCCCACAACCCAAGGAAGGCCTTTGGCAGGGGGCACATAAGGCCCCACTACTCGATGGGGCGGATATGCTGCGGTTTGAACCAGCTTAGGGCTAGGACCCGGGAGGCGGAGTTGGCGGCCTTTGCGGCCTTTTACAGGGAGGACCAGGGACTTTTGAGGCAGGACATAGTGAGGGCCCTTAACCGGTTGAGCAGCGCCTTTTACGTGGCAATGTACATGAACCTTCCCGCCGGTTACGACAAGGAGTATTAGAGGCGCGGGAATCACGGAGGTTGGTGGACTTGTCGGACCGTCTTGCCAGCGTAGGCATCGATATAGGCACCACGACCACCCAGCTGGTCTTCAGCGAGCTGATAATAGATGAGGGCGGCGGGTTTGGCGCCGTGCCCCGGGTTGCGGTGGTGGAGAAGAGGGTGACGTACAGGAGCGGCATATATTTTACCCCCCTCCTCTCGCCGGTTGCCATAGACGCGGAGGCGGTCCGACGGATCGTGGAGATGGAGTATCGACTTGCGGGCATGTCGAGGGAAGATGTGCACGCCGGGGCGGTGATAATAACCGGCGAGACCGCCCGTAAGGAGAACGCCCAGGCGGTTTTGGAGAGCATGGAGGGGCTGGCGGGGGATTTCGTGGTGGCCACCGCCGGGTCGGATCTGGAGGGTATCTTGGCCGGCAAGGGGTCCGGGGCGGAGGCCCTATCCCGCTCCCAGGGGTCGGTGGTGGCCAACGTGGACATGGGCGGCGGCACCTCCAACGCGGCGGTTTTCAGCTGTGGGGAGGTGTGGGACACCTCGTGCCTTAACGTGGGAGGCCGGTTGATAAGGGTTTCGAGCGGCGGCAGGGTGGAGCACGTGTCTTCCTCCATAAGGCCCCTTTTAAGGTCCATGGGGGTTTTGCTGGAAGAGGGGGATTTTCTGGACCTTGAGACGGCCAACGCCATATGCGCCAGGATGGCGGGGCTTTTGGACGAGCTGTTTGGGCTGGTTCCAAGGACCTCTTTGCTCATGGAGATGCTTACCTCCCACGACTTGAGGGATCCGGGCGTCAAGTTGGATGGAGTCTTGATATCCGGCGGGGTGGGGGACTGCGTATACGGCGGCGACCACCTGGAGCCCTTCGCCTACGGGGACCTTGGGGTGCTGCTTGGAAGGGCGGTGAGGGGCACCCGGCTTTTCTCGCTGGGCGGCGGTGTAAGACCTAAGGAGACCATAAGGGCCACCGTCATAGGGGCGGGCAGCCACTCGGTGGAGCTCAGCGGCAGCACCATAGGTTTCAGCGATCAGGCGGTTTTCCCCTTAAGGAACATGCCCATACTGAAGCTTACCCGGGCGGAGGAGGAGGGGTGTCTATCCCAGGCTTTGAGGGACAAGGTCCTTTGGTTTATCGATTCCCAAGGGGCCCATCAGACCGTTGCCTTTGCCTTTAGGGGGATTGAGAACCCCACGTTTGAGCAGGTTCAGCGGATGGCGGAGAGCATAATAGAGGGCCTTCGGGGTTACCTTATGGGAACCGATGTTCTTGTGGTGGTGTTGGAACGGGACATGGGGAAGGCTTTGGGGTACGCCCTTTCCAGCAGGCTGCCCGAGGGAGTGAAGGTTATAAGCCTTGACGGGGTCAAGGTGGGCAATGGGGATTACATAGACATAGGCCGTCCCCTTGCGAAGGGCCGGGTGCTTCCGGTGGTGATAAAGACGCTGGTGTTCGGCTCTTGAGGATTGAGCTGGGAGGGGTTCCTATGGAGGATCTTCTTGTCAGGATAAGGGATGCGGGGGTGGTGGGAGCTGGGGGGGCTGGATTCCCCACCCACGTAAAGCTCAAAGGGGCCTTTGAACACCTGATACTGAACGGGGCGGAGTGCGAGCCCCTGCTTGAGGTGGATCAGCTTTTGGCTGCGGCCCGGGGAGAGGAGCTCCTTAAAACCATGTACCTTCTGGTCTCTGCCTTGGGGGCCAGGGAGGGAGTTCTTGCGTTCAAGGGCAAGTACAAGAGGGCTTTGGATTTGATTGGTTCGGCCGTGGGCAGGTATCCCGGCCTTAGGCTTCACGTCCTGCCCAACGTGTACCCCGCGGGGGATGAGCAGGTTTTAGTTTACGAGGCCATAGGGAAGATAGTCCCCGAGGGGGGCATACCTCTGGAGGTAGGGGCAGTGGTTATGAACGTGGAGACTATGTACAACGTGTCAAGGGCTCTGGAAGGGTTTCCCGTCACCCACAAGTACCTGACCGTTTGCGGCGAGGTGGCGGAGCCCGCCACCATAAGAGTTCCGGTGGGGATCTCCTTTGCCCAGGCGGTGGAGGTGTGCGGAGGGGCTTTGGTGAAGGACTGGGTGGCCATAGACGGGGGGCCCATGATGGGCAAGGTGGTGGAGGATCCCTCGGAGCCGGTGGTTAAGACTACCAAGGGGATAATAGTGCTTCCCAGGGATCATCCCCTGGTGGTCTCCAAGATGAGGAAGCTGCCGGAGATGATGAGGCTAGCCAAGACCGCGTGCTGTCACTGCATGCTGTGCACGGACCTTTGCCCCCGATACCTTTTGGGGCACAAGCTGAGGCCCGACAAGCTGATGCGTCTTGCGGCGTACAACGACACCTGTGAGAGGGATGCGGCGTCCACGGAGGCCTTCCTGTGCTGCGAGTGCGGCATGTGCGAGGTGGCCTGCGTCATGGGTCTTCAGCCCTGGAAGCTTAACCGGGAGCTGAAGCTCAGGATGTCCAGCCTGGGGATAAGGAATCCTCACAGGAGCGCTCCTAAGGATGTCAATCCTTTCCGTAAGTACCGGGGATTCCCGGCGGGCAAGCTTTTAGGACGCCTGGGGCTTGGAAAGTACGGGGCGGTACATACGGAGTTGGGGGAGTCCGTGGAGTTCCCATGGGGGCGGTTGGTGTTGAAGTTTAAGCAGCACATAGGGGCTCCGGCGGTTCCGGTGGTTTCCCCCGGCGATACGGTGCGTCAGGGGCAGCTGGTGGCCAGCCCCGATGGAGAGGTATCCGCCGGGGTTCACGCCCCCTTGCCCGGCGTGGTGTCGGAGGTGCTGGGGGATCGCATGGTGATACAGGTATCGTAAGGGGGTGCTGTTTTTGAGCTTAGCCATAGGTCTTATGGAGTACAAGACGGTGCCCAAGGGGGTGGAGGCGGCGGACGCCATGCTCAAGGCTTCGGAGGTCCGTCTTCTGTTCTCCTCCCCCATATGTCCAGGCAAGTACGTGAGCATAATATCCGGCGAGGTGGACGCGGTGAGGACCGCGGTGAACAAGGCGGTTCTGGTGGGAGGGATTTTCACCGTGGACTCCCACGTGCTTCCCAACGTGCACCCATCGGTCATACCGGCCTTGACCGGCACCGCCGATTTTGGGGGGGTGGAGGCCCTGGGGCTGGTGGAGACCATATCCGCGGTGGCGGCCATAACCGCCGCTGACGTGGCGGCTAAGGCGGCTTCGATAAACCTGTTGGAGGTTCGGATAGCCCGGGGCCTTGGGGGCAAGGGGTTCGTGGTGTTCACCGGGGACCTTGGAAGCGTTGAGGCCTCGGTCAGGGCCTGTGAGAAGCGGTTGGGCGACGAGGGCGGCGTGGTGAGCTCGTCGGTGATAGCCTCCCCCCACAGGGATCTGGTGGCGGCCCTTATGTGATCCTGCGGGGCCTTAGTTTTTCACCTTTGAGGGGCGGGCTGTAGGGCCCGCCCTTTGCGTCATTCCACCGTTGGCACCTCAGGGGGTTGTTGATCGAAGATGCCATGGGCCATTATGTGGCCCTTGAGGTCTTCCATACCGTGCCCTGTGACCGAAGACACCCTGAAAACCTTGGATACCCCGGCGCTTTTGAGCTCCCCTTCCGCCTTAAGCAACAGCTCCTCGGAGGCCAGGTCCGCCTTGGTCACCACCCCGATGGATGGGGCTCTGAGGGCCCTGGTGAACATGGAGGGGAATCGTACGTGTCTTGTGGGATCCGCCACCAGCAAGATGAGGGCCGCCTTTGTGGATGACGTTATGAGGGCGTGGTAGAAGCGCGGTATCTCGAAGAACTCGCCTGGGGTGTCCACCGCCTTGGAGGAGAAGCACACCGCCTCGGTTTTGCAGGACGTTTCGCACAGGCCAAGGCACTTGAGCAGGGTGGTCTTCCCCGCTCCAGAGGGGCCTATGACCATTATCCTATGGTGGGGGTTCATTAGGTCCTGGTGATGGGGGCCGGCGTAAAGCCCAGCACCGACCACAGGGTGCGCACCGCGTTTTCAAGGGAGCTCTCCACCGCCGCCACGTCTCCGGTGAAGAGCACGCAGCCGGTGAAGCGGTCGATGAAGTCCATCCTCACGTCCCCGGACTTGGATGCTATGTCCGCGGCGATGATGGCTCCCTCGCCGGGGGTTATGGTCATTATCCCTATGGCCCCCACCTTTTCGACCCCCACAAGGGAGCACAGCTCCGGCCTTGGGTTGCATATCATGTGGGCCAGCGTTACCTGCTTGCCGGGGACGTATTCCTGAATGACCCGTTTCTTATCCTCCAACCCCTCACCCCCCTGTGGGTTTTAAATTTAAAAACCGCCCCCCAGGGTCCGCGCAGGGAGCCCCGGGGGGTGGATCTTAGGCTTCTAAAACCCTTACCGCATCCCCTTCCCGCACCAGCCCGGAGCGGAGCACCCGGCAGAAGATGCCCCGTCTTGGCATGATGCAGTCCCCGGTGGCGTGGTAGATCTGGCAGCGGGTGTGGCACTCCTTGCCTATCTGGGTGACCTCAAGAAGGGCCTCTCCCACCTCCAGCTTGGTCCCAACCGGGAGGGATGGAAGGTCTATGCCGCTTATGCCGATGTTCTCCCCGAAGCTGCCGTTCCTCACGGTGGAGAGCTTCTGGGCCATCATGTCTATGTCCTCCTGGGCCAGCAGGCTCACCTGCCGGTGCCAAGAGCCTGCGTGGGCGTCCCCCTCAAGGCCGAAATCGGCCTTGAGCAGCGCCTCCCCAACTCGATCCTTCACGGTGCCCTTCTCCCTGGACGTGCATACCGCTGTGACCTTGCCCTCAATCGGCGGCACGGCTATCGCTCCCCTCGTGGTGGTCGTGGTCGGAGAAGCACACCCCCCCGTTCTGGGCGGGGGCCTCTCCCCGCTTGCGCCGCAAATGGTCCTCTATGGCGGCCTTTATGCCCTGCTCCGCCAGCAGGGAGCAGTGCACCTTCTCCGGCGGAAGGCCTCCAAGGGCGTCCGCCACGTCCTTGTTGGTCACCTGAAGGGCCTCCTGGATGGTCTTGCCCTTCACCATCTCGGTGACCATGGAGCTGGTGGCTATGGCGGCGGCGCAGCCGAAGGTCTGGAACTTTATGTCCTCTATTTTATCATCCCTTATGCGGAGGTATATCTTCATCACGTCTCCGCACTTGGGGTTCCCAACCTCCCCGACGCCGTCTGGGTTTTCCATCTCTCCCACGTTCACCGGGTTCATGAAGTACTGTATCACCTTTTCGGAGTAAGCCATGGTATCATCTCCTCTTTATTTTCATCCCCTACGCTAGGCCTTGTAGGGGGACATCTCCCGCAGGGTCTTAACTATGGGGGGTAGGGTTCTTATAACGTAGTCCACGTCGTCCTCGGTGGTGTCCTTGCCCAGGGTGAGCCTCAAGGACCCGTGGGCGGTCTCGTGGGAGAGCCCTATGGCCAGCAGCACGTGGCTTGGGTCCAGGCTTCCGGAGGTGCAGGCGGAACCGCTGGAGGCCCCTATGCCGGCGAAGTCCAGCCGGAGCACCATGGCCTCCCCCTCTATGCGGGGTATGCAGAAGCTGGCGTGGAAGGGAAGGCGCCTTTCGGGGCTTCCGGTGAGGAAAGAGTCGGGCACGTTGTCCAGCACCCCGCGGATCAGGCGGTCCCTCAGGGCCGCCTCCCTTAGGTGCTCCCCTTCGGCTAGTCGCTGGGAGGCCATCTCAGCCGCCACCCCAAAGCCCACCACGAGGGGCACGTTCTCGGTGCCGGACCTCAAGCCGAACTCCTGGCCGCCGCCGTGGATCAGGGGGGTTAGCCTTAAGCCCTTTCGGACGTAGAGGGCCCCTATGCCCTTGGGGCCGTACATCTTGTGGGCCGCCATGGTGAGCATGTCCACCGGCAGGGACTTCACGTCCAGGGGCACGTGACCCGCCGCCTGCACCGCGTCGGTGTGGAAGAGGACGCCCCGGTCCTTGCATATGGCCCCCAGCTCCTCTATGGGCTCCACGGTGCCTATCTCGTTGTTGGCCATCATGATGGACACCAGGGTGGTGTCGTCCCTGATGGCGGACTTGAGGTCCTCAGGGTTCACGAAGCCCTCCCGGTCCACCGGAAGGATCGTGACGTCGAAGCCGTTCTTCCCCAGCCACTTGAAGGCGTCCAGCACCGCGTGGTGCTCGATGGCGCTGGTTATGATGTGCCGTCCCTTGTCCTTGAGGGTCCAGGCGGCTCCCTTTATGGCCAGGTTGTCCGCTTCGCTCCCGCCGCCGGTGAATACGATCTCCTTGGGGTCCGCCCCTATGAGGGACGCCACCTGCTGTCTTGCGGCGTCCATGGCGGATCTGGTGTGCTTGCCCCACCGGTGGAGGCTGTTTGGGTTCCCGTACTGATCGGTGAAGTACTGCATCATGGCTTCCGCCACCTTAGGATCCACCGGAGTGGTGGCGGAGTGGTCCAGGTACACTGTTCTACTGGGGTTCATGCGAGGGTCCTCCCTTCGATTTTAGCTGCTCCCCCGACGCGGGGGGTATGTTTTGGTCTAATAGATCCTGAAAGGTGGTGCGGTCGTAGACCTCCTCCAGGGCCGCCTTGGCCCTCTCCCAAAGGGGGCGGAAGCTGCATCGGCCGTTCAACTGGCACCGGTTCTCCCCCACGAGGCATTCCACGGGGGAGAAGGGGCCTTGAACTCCCCGGATGACCTCCCCAACGGAGATCTCCCCCGGCGGCTTGGCCAGGGAGTATCCCCCGTCCTTGCCCCGGTGGGACTTGACGTACCCCAGGGACTTTAGAAGCCCCAGGATGCCCTCCAGGAACTTCTTGGGTATCCCCTGGGACTGGGCTATCTGGGCTGTCTTAAGCGGCCCGGAGGAGTAGTGGACGGACAGCTCGTAGAGGGCTCTTAGGGCGTACTGGCACTTCTGGTTTATGGCCATCCAAACACCACCATCTCTATCGTTTTGGTAGATATTACACCCCTTCCTAAGACAAGTAAAGCCCCTTCGATGCCATGGCGATTGAAGGTATCCTTTATATTGTTTAGAATCCTTTGGAAGCGTTAATAACGGGACCTTCCCAAGAGAACCTTAAGAGAGGGATAGATCCGGGCCCCCATATATGAGGAGGTTTTCTTTGCCATGTCTTCGGAGGACAGGTCCGTGGTGTCCATGTTGCTTGACGCGGTGGAGGAGATGGGGCTTAAGCTGCAGCAGTCCTTCTTTGACGCGGCGTTGCAGGGCAAGGCGGCGGAGGAGTTGAGGAGAGGGGTTATGTCCATAAGGGACAGGATGTCCGCCATGGGGGAGAGGATGAGGAAGGTATCCGGGGAGGTTTTAAGCCTTTCGGGGGAGCTTAAGCGGCTGGAGGAGTTCTCCGAGGAGGCGTCCCGGACGGAGGCAAGGGCTAAGGACCTCATCCAGGGGGCCCTGTCGGACATGTCGAGGATGGATGGTTTCCTGTCCCAGCTGGAGCGGGCCGCCCGGGCCAACGAGGAGCTTTTGGATGGCCTGGTGGAGGCGGCGGACCAGGTGAGCGCCCTCCTTTCTCAGATAGGCCGGGTCACCAGACAGACCCAGATGCTGGCGTTGAACGCCGCCATAGAGGCCGCCCGGGCTGGGGAGGCGGGGCGGGGTTTCTCCGTGGTGGCCCGGGAGGTGGGCAACCTGGCCCTCTCCACCCAGGACATAGCCAAGCGGATAGACGAATCCATGGGGGACCTTAGGGTTAAGCTGAAGGAGGTTTCCGCCGCCATGGAGCGCACCAGGGACGGCCTTTTGGAGGGTAGCTCGGTCATGAGGGCCACGTCGTCGTCGGTGGAGCAGGCGGGCTCCGCGGCCTTGGAGCTTGGGAGGCGCCTTAGGGAGATGACGTGCATGGTGCTTGCCCAGTCCAAGCTGGCGGAGGGTCTTGCCCTGAGCACCTCCGCCGTGGCGGAGGACGCGTCGTCGGGGGCGTCGGAGGCCCAGGGCATGGACAGGCTCTTGTCGAAGGAGGCCCAGTCCGCCGCTAAGCTCACGGAGAGTCTAAGGCGCATGGGACTCAGCGTAGAGGAGCTTCAGAGGAGGGTGCTGGCCGTGAGGCCAGAGGATGAGCTTTGGGTGGGTTTTACGCCCTTCACGTCCCCGGAGGAGATAAGGGCCTCATACGGCCCCATCGTGGAGAGGCTGGCTGAAAAGCTCGGCCGGCGGTGCCGGGTCTTCGTCTCCCATGACTACGGCTCCCTTGGGGAGGGGCTGAGGGAAGGACGTTTTGACGTGGCCTGGTTTTCGCCTCTTGCGTACGTGGTGGCGGCGGAGAAGGTGCCAATGAGGGTGCTTGGGATCCCGAAGGTAAAGGGCCGCCCCTCTTATAGGGGGCTCATAATAGCCCGGAAGGACCTAGGCCTAAGGGGCCTTTCGGACCTCAAGGGCAGGCGGTTCGCCTTTGTGGACGCCTCAAGCGGCTCCGGATACCTTTACCCTAGGGTGCTGATGGCCAAGTCCGGGCTGGATCCCAAGCGGGACCTGGGGGAGGTCCGGTTCCTTGGTACCCACGACCGGGTGATAGACGCGGTGTTGTCCGGAGAGGTGGACGCGGGGGCCACCTACACCGACGCCTGGGATGGGGCGGCCAGGAAAAAGGACCTTTCCCCTCTTGTGGTGCTGGCCACCACCGATGAGATCCCAAAGGACGCGGTGGCGGTGCGGGCGGACCTTGACGGGTCCTGGGCTAAAAGCATCGCCGACGCCCTGTTGTCCCTTGGGCCCGACGATCCCGCGGCGGGGAGCGCCATGGGAAGCCTTGGGATAGACGGCTTCGTCAAGGGGGATGACTCCATGTACCACGTCATCCGGGAGGCCCGCCGGGCCGGGGCCTTAACGTAACGGGCCTTGGGCCGCGGTGTCTTCTTAAGGCTTGGTTGAGCCTGGCGCCCAAGCCCCGTAAGCCTGTTGCGGGACGCAGAAGGCCGCAAGGGCCCGGGGCTGTTCCCCGGGCCCTTGTGGTTATGTGGGACGTCTTCCCCTGCAGTGGCCTATAGGAGCCTTGCCAGCTCCTCCAGGGGTTTTCGGACCCGTTTGGGTTGGGCGAACCCCTCGGGGGGGTATCCAAGGGCCAGCATGAAGAGGGGTCTAAGCCCCCTCTCGAGCTTCAGAAACCGGGCGACGGCCTTGAAGTTGAAGAACCCTATCCAGCAGCTCCCCAAGCCCTCGCTTTGGGCCTGAAGCACGAAGTGCTCCGCCGCCACCGCGGCGTCGCAGGGGGCGAAGGGCACGCCGCCTATGAACTGCCCGATCCGGGCGGTCCAGGGCAGGGGGGACGAGGCCACCACCACCAGGGCGGGGGCGGCCTTTGCGAAGGAGTTCATGCCGTAAGGGCCGCCGAAGGCGGCTTCCCCTAGCAGCTCCACCACCTCCCGGCGGTTGGCCATGAATAGCCGCCAGGGCTGACCGTTGCAGGACGAGGGAGCAAGCCGCGACGCTTCGGCGCAACGAAGGAGCACCCCGTCCTCCACCGGGCGGCTGGAGAACTTTCTCAAGCTGAACCGTTCCCTGGCGAGATCCAGGAAGCTCCCGTAGGGTCCCGTCACGGCATCCGCCCCCTTCCCAGGCCTTTGTCTTTCGCTACCGCCGGTCTATCTCCACCAGGGTTATGCGGAAGTTGAGGTCCTTCCCCGCCAGCGGGTGGTTGGCGTCCAGAGTGACCATCTGCTCGTCCACGGCGCAGACCGTGGCGGCCATGTCCTCCCCCGAGGGGAGGCTAAGCCGAACCACCATGCCCTCCTCGGGCTCGAATGGGAACGCCTCCCGCTGGACGTTGAACACCAGCTCCTCGCTCCAGGGACCGTAGGCCTCCCCGCAGGGGATGTTGACATCCTTGCTCTCCCCCTCCGCCATGCCAATGACCGCGGAGTCGAAGCCGCTTATGACCGCGCCGGACCCCACCACGAACTCCAAGGGCTCCCTGCCCTCAGAGGAGTCGAAGACGGTGCCGTCATCCAGCGTGCCCTCGTAATGAACCCTTACCCGGTCGTTCTTCTCCACCTTAAGCCCCATCATATCACGTCCTTCCTTTGGGCCTTCGGGCCTTGGGCAATGGTAACAGCAAAACCGCTTTTTAGCCACCGCCCCGGGTGATGAGGGCCTTAAGGGGTCAATAGCTGTGCATGGCCTCTTCCGGCGCCTTTGGCCCTCCCTGTTCCGGCATAAGGGGTGCCGCCCCAAAGGGGTTCCCCGGCCGGTAAACCTCAACCCGGTTGCGTCCTAACCGTTTGGCCAGGTACATGGCGGCGTCGGCGTCGTTGATGAGGCCGTGGACGTTCTTGTGGTCCTTCATCTGAGCAAGGCCTATGCTCACGGTGTACGATATGCCCATGACGGAGCTCCGCCGCACCTCTTCTATCAGGGCATCCGCCAGGGCTAAGGCCCTGGGGTGGTCCGCGTCGAGGATGAGGGCCGCGAACTCCTCGCCGCCGTAGCGGCACGTGGTGTGGCACGCCAGCACCTTTCGTATTATGAAGGCCAAGTCCGATATGACCTCGTCTCCGGCGCTGTGGCCGTAGGTGTCGTTTATATCCTTGAAGTTGTCTACGTCTATCATCATGGCCCAAAGGGGCGTCCCGTTGGAACGGGCCCGCTGGAACATCTCGCCGCCGATGCGGATGAAGGCCCTGCGGTTGTACAGGTGCGTGAGCCCGTCCTGGTCCGCCAGGACCCGCATCTGCTGGATGGCCCATTCCTTCTTGAGGAGTCCGTAGGATATGGCGCTCACGGTGGATATGCCGAAGGCGGCCAGTATGGAGGCCACCTGGGGCAGCGATGGATCCGTGAGGCGGTACAGGCTTATTCCCGTAAGCCACCATGCCCTCCAGCAGAGCACCGCCGCCGCGGCGCCGTAGGAGGCGGATAGCACCATTCTAAGGGGGGACGTCTTAGGGGCGGAGAAGAACATGTAGGAGCTCACCGCCATGAGGCTCCCGTGGATTAAGGTTCCTATCATCATCACCTGGTCCCGCCGCAAGGCCCCTGGGAGCTCCAGGAGCACCGTCCCCACGAAGGAGGCCAGAATGGCCACCGCCGCCCGGCGAAACCAGCGGGGTGTGGGCCTTGAGAGTTTAACCAACGTGGTGGCGTCCAGGCATATGCCGGCGAACATGACGGAGTTGCCCACGCTCACGGACATCCAGTCCGGGAGCACGTCCCTGTAGAATATCATGGACCACCCGAGGATCTGGAGAACCCTCCCCAGGAGGAAGCCGGAATCCCTGGCGTCCCTGTCCTTGTTGAGGTCCGCCAGAAGTGCCCCCAGGACAGCCGCCTGGACCGTCAGGAACGCCAGTATCAAGCTGTAGGGGTCCGCCGCTCGCAAGTAACCATCCTCCCCGCGCTGCTATAACTGTAAGTATAACCCCTGTGGTAGGGTTGATAAACATTTGATTTTTCATCATCCTTGGCGTAGCTTTACATCGGAAGGAGTGATGTTCCCAATGAGCGACGTTTACGAGAGGTCGGTGGAGCTCCACAGGGCCCACCGGGGCAAGATATCCGTTCAGAGCCGGGTGCCCCTCAGGACCCGGGAGGACCTTTCCCTTGCCTACACCCCGGGGGTGGCGGAGCCCTGCAGGATCATAGAGAAGGACCCCGAAGAGGCTTATGAGCTGACCTCCAAGGGAAACACCGTGGCGGTGGTGACCGACGGCAGCGCGGTGTTGGGCCTTGGGGACATAGGTCCCTTGGCGGCGCTGCCGGTCATGGAGGGCAAGTGCTGTCTCTTTAAGTCCTTCGCCGGGTTGGACGCATTTCCCCTCTGCGTTGACGAGCGGGATCCCGACGCCTTCGTGGAGGTGGTCTCCAAGGTGTCGGTATCCTTTGGGGGTATAAACCTGGAGGACATCTCTGCCCCCCGGTGCTTTGAGATAGAGCGGAAGTTGCAGGACAGGCTGGACATCCCGGTGTTCCACGACGACCAGCACGGCACCGCGGTGGTGGTGGCGGCGGGGCTAATCAACGCCCTTAAGCTCCGGGGTACCCCACTTCGGGACTGCCGGGTGGTGATGAACGGCATAGGCGCCGCGGGGTCCGCCATAGCGGAGATGCTGATGCACCTTGGGGCTCAAGACATGGTCCTTTGTGACCGGTACGGCGTCATGGACCCTTTGGACCCAAGGCTCTCGGACCGCCAGCGGGAGCTTGCCCAAAGGACGAACCCCTCCCATGTCAAGGGGAGCCTGGAGGATGCACTCAAGGGGGCGGACGTTTTCATCGGGGTCTCAAAGGGAGGGCTGCTCAGCGGGGATTCCGTCCGGTCCATGGGGGAGCGGCCGGTGGTGTTCGCCATGGCTAACCCCACGCCGGAGATATTTCCCCACGAGGCCAAGTCCGCCGGGGCCTTCGTGGTGGCCACCGGCAGGAGCGACTTCCCGAACCAGGTTAACAACTGCCTTGGGTTTCCCGGCATATTCAAGGGGGCCTTGTCGGTGAGGGCGTGCCAGATAAATCAGGAGATGAAGCTGGCCGCCGCCATGGCCATAGCGGCGGTGGTGGAGGATTCCCTGGAGCCGGACCGGATAATCCCGGACCCCTTGGACGTCCGGGTGGTTCCCGCGGTGGCCCGGGCGGTGGCGGAGGCTGCGGTGAGGACCCAGGCGGCCCGGGTGTCCCATGGGGGATGAAAGGGTAAGGTGCTGCTGGGCCCTTAAGGACCCGCTGTACATCGAATACCATGACCGGGAGTGGGGAACTCCCGAGAGGGACGAGGTCAAGATCTTCCAGCACCTCTGCCTTGAGGTGTTCCAGTGCGGGCTTTCCTGGCTGCTCATATTGAAGAGGAGGCCCTTCTTGATGGGGGCCCTCTCCGGCTTCGACCCGGTCAAGTTGGCTGAAATGGACGAAGATGGGATGATGAGGGCCCTTGAGGCGCCGTTTATGATAAGAAGCCCCCGCAAGGTCCTGGGGGTGCTGAACAACGCCAGGGCGCTGCTTTCCATGTGGGACCGGGGGCTGTCCCTATCCCATGAGGTTTGGTCCGCGGTGGGGGGGGTGACCAGGGTGAACCGCCGCAGCATATGGGAGGCCCTTCCCGCCAGCACCGAGGAGTCCAAGGCCCTCTCCCGGCGGCTCAAGTCCCTGGGGTTCGCCTTCGTTGGGCCGGTGGTTTGTTATTCCCTCATGCAGGCCGTTGGGGCGGTGGACGACCACGGGGTGGAGTGTTTCAGGCATTCTTCGAACAGGAACGGAGGTTCTGGGAATGGAGCTTAACAGGTACTGGGTGGATCTTACCTCCGGCGAGACCAGGCGGGAGAAGGTGGACGAGGTGGAGACCCGCCGGTGGGGAGGGGGCAAGGGGCTGGCCCTTCCGGTGTTGATGGAAAGGCTATCCCCCTGCGTGGACCCCTTGGGGCTCGACAACGTATTCATCCTTGCGGCGGGGCTTCTCACGGGGATGCCCTTTCACGGCATGTGCCGCTACGGCGCCTACGCCAGAAGCCCCCTGTCCTTCGGATACGGGGAGGGCGGGGGGGGGGGGTTTTTCGCCCCCGCCATGAGGTCCCAGGGGGTCGACGCCGTGGTGATGACGGGCCGGCACGGCAGGATGTGCTACCTCTGGGTGGAGGGCGGGGAGGTTTCGGTGTTGGATGGTGAGTTCCTCCGGGGCCTTGAGACCGGCGAGGTGATGGACGCCCTTTACGAGCGGCACGGCCGCTGCACCGCCGTGGTGGCGGGGCCTGCGGCGGAGAGGGGGGTCCGGTTCTCGTGCCTTGTAAACGACCTACACCACGTGAACGGCCGGGCGGGCATGGGGGCTGTCATGGCCTCCAAGAACGTTAAGGCCGTGGCGTGCCCTCCCCCTAAGGCCCTGGAGCCCAAGGACCGGGGGATGGTGGCGGAGCTTCAGCGGCTCTTCTCGGGCTGGAGGGATCATCCCGGGGCCATGGGGCTTCACCGGTACGGCACTTCCGCCACCCTGATGGGTCTTAACTCAATGGGCATGCTCCCCACCAGGAACTTCCGTGAGGGTATCTTCGAGGGGGCCCATGAGATAGGACATGAGGCCCTCACGGACCGGTACCTTTTGGACCGGGGGGGGTGTTTTGCCTGCGCGGTCCGGTGCAAGCGGGTGGCGGGCGGCGGGCGCTTCAACGCGGACCCCCGCTACGGTGGGCCTGAGTACGAGACCTTGGCGTCCTTCGGTTGCCTTTGCGGGGTGGACGACCTGGAGGCGGTGCTGAAGGCCCACGAGCTCTGCAACCGCTTCGGCCTTGACACCATTTCCTGCGGCATGTCCATAGCGTGGCTCATGGAGTGCGTGGAGGAGGGGATAGTCACATGGGAGGAGGCGAACCTGAAGGGCTTCGGCGATGCGGAGGGGATGCTCCGCATGGTGGAGCTCATAGCCTCCCGGGTGGGCATCGGCGACGTTCTGGCGGAGGGTACCTACAGGGCCGCCCGGCGCATAGGCCGGGGCAGCGAGAAGCTGTGCCTTACCATAAAGGGGCAGGAGATGGCCATGCACGACCCCAGGGGAAAGGTGGGGGTGGCCTTGGGTTACGGGGTGGCCGCCGCTGGGGCTGACCACCTTCAGGTACCCTACGACACCCTCTTTACGAACCCAGAGTCCTTCGGCTGTCAGGCGGTGAAGCCCCTTGGGATACTGGACAGCATGGACCTCACCGGTTTCGCCCCCTCCAAGGTGGCGGCCATGGCGGAGCTTTGGAAGATATGGGGGGCCATAAACCACCTGGGGGGATGTTACTTCGTCTTCGCCCCCCGGAGCTACTTCCCGCTGGAGCGGATCCCGGACCTGGTGGAGTCCATGACTGGCTGGAAGACCTCCCTCCTTGAGATATCCAAGATGGGCCACCGGGGGCACTGCGCCGCCAGGATAATAAACCGCCGCCTTGGGCTTTCGATGGAGGACGACATGCTCCCCGGGAAGATGCACCAACCCCTGCCCCACGGGCCGTTCAAGGACAGCCCCATAGACCCCGAGGAGTACCGGAAGGCCCTTATGATGTTCTACAACCTGATGGGCTGGGATGACCAGGGCAACCCCACGGAGAGCGTGAGGCTGGCGCTTGGGTTGCCTTTGGATTAAGATAAAGGGCAAAAGGCTGCACATATCGGGCCGCAGGTCCGTTTAAACAGGAAGGAGAGTGTGTTCCCCATGGTGGATGTTAACAAAAGTTCCTATAAGGAGCTGTTGAAGCGCCGGCCGTTGAACGTTCAGGCCCGTTTCGGCGGGGAGGACGTGGCTTTGGTGAGCGGCAGGGACATAGCGGAGGCCATGAAGGAGGCGGGGGCCATAGCCCTCGCGGCCAACGCCAGGAACGCGCTGGTGATAAAGGGGGTTCTCAAGGGGGCCAAGAGGTGCGGCGCCGCGGTGTACCTGGAGCTTGCCAAGTCGGAGTCCACCTACTGCGGGGCCAACTACGAGAACATACCGGAGTACGCCCTGGAGTTCTCCCGGGAGATGGGGCACGGGGTGGTCTTCGCCCTCCACGTGGACCACTACGGCATCAAGGGGGAGGAGGACGTGCTGAAGGGTGTCTTCCACCTGCAGCACATCATATCCCGGGGCTTTACCTCCGTGGCGCTGGACGCGTCGCACCTTCCGGATTACGAGAACCTCAGGGCCACCCGGGACCTGGCGGACTGGATACCCTCGGGCCTTGGCCTTGAGGTGGAGGTGGGGGAGATAAAGGGGGCGGGGGAGCTGTCCACCGTGGAGGAGGCCCTCTACTTCGTGGGAGGGCTCAACGCCTGGGGCGTTTTCCCGGACTACCTTGCCATATCCAACGGAAGCCTGCACGGCACCTACGACGCCTCCGCCGGGGTGGTGGAGGGGATAGACCTCAACAGGACCAAGGAGATAGCCGACGCCATAGCCCCCTACGGGGTGGCCATAGCCCAGCACGGCATATCGGGCACTCCCCTTGAGAAGGTCAAGGCCTTCCGCCAGTACGGCATAAGGAAGGGCAACGTGGCAACTCTCTTCCAGAACGTGGTGTTCGGCCTTGAGATGGACCAGGACACGGGCAACGCGGTCATAAGGGACGGTTCATACGTCAAGGACCCCTCCAGGGGGGTGAGCCTGGAGCTTTGGAACCGGATGGTGGAGTGGTGCGACTCCAAGGGGATGAGCCGCAAGAGCGGTGACTACAAGAAGCTGAACCTGCCGTTCCACGACGCCATAATGGAGGAGCCGGATCACGTGAAGGAGCGGATAGTGGACGAGATAGCTTGGTGGGCCGAGCGGTTCATAAAGGCCTTCGGCGCCGAGGGGACCGCCGAGAAGGTTATGGAGGTGGCCCTGCGCCGTCCGGACCACAACGCCTCCCCGGAGCGGAAGATCCTTGGGGTGAGATCCCAGTACGGGCCCGAGAAGGCCCCCAACTCCTCATCCAAGGGCGGCGGTGACTATAGCGATTAGGTTTTGGCGCAGATCCAAGGCGGGAGGGGGCTTGCCCTTCCCGCCTTGAACTTGTCAGAGTCAAAGATGTCCCCGAGGGGCATTAAGTAACAACTGTAATTAAAAATTATGCCACTACCAACAGAACCGGACAGGATGTAGTATGAGAAGCCAGGCATCATATTTTGCGGAGGGGGGCATCCTATGCGAAACCTTTCCATAGCCAAGAAGCTGTTGGTGTTGGGGTTGGGGGTAACGGTCCTCTTGGGGGCCATGGTGCTGGCGGTGGCCTATCAAAGCCACTCCATCCTGAACAACCAGGTTAACACCCTGGGGCTTGAGATGATAAACAACAGCGCCAACCAGGTGGACCAGTACTTCAGCGAGCTCAAGACCCTCACCCTCGGCATAGCAAGCGGCGCTGCGGAGCTCCTGGAGACCGGCAAGGCGGTCACCGACGACGACCTGGAGCCCATCATGGCCCGGTATTTCAAGGCCTCCGCCAAGGACCTCAACGTGCTTGAGATGTACGTGGGGCTGGAGTCCTCCGGCAAGGTGGGGACCGGCGGCGACTGGGTGGAGAAGCCCGATTACGACGCCAGGAAGCGCCCCTGGTACATCCAGGCGGTGCAGGAGGACAAGGTGGTGCTCACCGCCCCTTACGTGGACGCCAACACCGGAGGGCTGGTCATAACCGTTGCGACTCCGGTGAAGGACTCCTCCGGCAAGCGTCTTGGTGTGGCGGGCATAGACGTGGACCTGGCGGTGCTCTCGAAGATGATCACCTCCTACACGGTGTTCGGCAAGGGTTACGGGTTCCTCCTTGACCGGGAGGGCAACATAGTGTGCCACCCGAAGGCGGAGATGGTCATGAAGGAGAACATAGCCAAGCCCAGCTCCGTGATAACCCCGGAGCTGGCGGAGGCGGGGCGCAAGATGATATCCGGCGGCAGCGGCTTC
>JAOACP010000012.1 GCA_026417795.1 Thermanaerothrix sp. | reverse complement strand
AGATGTGTATAAGCGACAGGGATGGAACCCTGCAGTGTCTGTTGGAGGCCCATGGGATACCTCACACCGGCCCTAGGTGGGGGGCTTGCTGGGCTTGCATGGACAAGGACGTGACAAGGGCGGTCCTTGAGTCCCGGGGGGTTTTGATACCGCCGGGAGTCGTGGTTGATGAGGGCGGATCCCCCATGGACCTTCTCGCCGGGGCCCTTGATAGGTGGGGCAAGATGGTGGTCAAACCTTGCCGGTGCGGAAGCACCGTGGGAATAGGCATTGTGGACGATCACCGTCAGATTGAAGGGGCTCTGGTGGAGGCCAGGCGCTACGACCCTAAGGTGGTGGCGGAGAGGTTCATAGCTGGCAGGGAGCTCACCGTGGCGGTCTTCGACGGCGAGGACGGGGCCATGCCGCTTCCGCCGGTGGAGATAAGGCCCCTTGGGGGCTTCTACGATTACGACAGCAAGTACACCCCCGGCATGACCGAGTACCTTTGTCCCGCACCACTGACGGAAGAGGAGCTTCGGGAAGTGTCCCAAGCGGCGGTGAAGGCCTACAACGCCATGGGCTGTTCGGTGTACTCCCGGGTGGATCTGCGGTTGGAGGAGGGTACCGGCAGGGCCTACGTGTTGGAGGTGAACACCGCGCCGGGCATGACCGCCACAAGCTTGGTGCCTAAGTCCGCCAAGGCCTTCGGATGGTCCTTTGAGGAGATGCTTCGCCGCATATGCGAGGCATCCATCGGGCCTTAAGATCCCTGCCGGGGATAAAACGAGCGGGCGGAAGGCCGTGGACGGCTCCGCCCGCTTTTGTTCTGTTTGGGGGCCGGCGCGGTGCTTTCCGCTACCAGTAATATCGGATTAGCACGTAAGCGGAGGAGATCAAAAGGGTCGATACGGATACCGGAATTCCGGCTTTGAGAAAGCCCTTGAACGTGATGTTGCATCCGCTTCTCTCCGCGATCCTGGCGGTCACTATGTTGGCGGAGGCCCCCACCAGGGTGCTGTTGCCTCCAAGGCACGATCCCAGCGCCAGGGACCACCAAAGGGGGGTTACGTTGGCCCCGGTCAAATGGGCTAGGTCCCTGACCATGGGTATCATGGCGGCGGCGTAGGGCACGTTGTCCACCACTCCTGATATGATGCCGGATCCCCAGACGATGACCATTGCCATGACCTTGGGGTTTTCCCCCACCTGGCTCACCATGAGCTTCGCCCCCTTTGATATTATGCCCAGGTGGTCCACCGTTCCCACCAGCATGAAGAGGGCGGAGAAGAAGACCAGTGTCACCCAGTCAACCTCGTGCATTATAACCTCCTCCACGTCCACCTTGCAGGTTATGAGGGCCGCCGCCGCCCCGGTAAGGGCGATGGTGGCAGCTTCCAGGTGCAAAAGGTGGTGAAGCAGGAAGGCCCCCATGACCAGCCCCAGGATCACCAGCACCCGGGGGGTTATGACCGGATCCAGGCGCTGGCGCTCCTGTTGGAAGCTCACGGAGCTCCTTGGGGGCTCCGAAAGGTCCTTGCGGTAGATGATTATCACCGTGATGATGGATGCCACAAGGGAGATGGCGCTTGGTAGCGCCATGTTGGCTATGAAGTCGTTGAAGCTGAGCTTTGCGGCGGAACCTATGAGGATGTTAGGTGGATCCCCTATGAGGGTGGCGGTGCCCCCTATGTTGGAGGAGAAGATCATGGAAAGGGCGAAGGGCATTGGGTTTAGGTCCAAAACGTCGCACACCGCCATCACGATCGGGCCGGTTATGAGGACCGTCGTAACGTTGTCCAGGAACGCGGACACCACCGCTGTGAGCACCGAGAGCAGTACTATGAGCCTCAAGGGGCTGCCGGAACTCATGGCGATGGCCTTCACCGCCGCCAGCTCTATGAGCCCCGTCTTCTTCACCACCCCCACCAGGATCATCATCCCCATGAGGAGTCCTATGGTGTTGAAGTCTATGAACGAAAAGGCCCGCTCCTGATCGACCAGGCGAAGCAGCAGGACCGCGCATATGCCGCCCATGGCGGCCGCAACCCTGTCAACCTTCTCCGATACTATGAGCGCGTAGGTGGCTGCAAACACCGCCAGCCCCATCCACTGTGGATTTGCCATCTCCATCCGAAAATTTCACCCCTTGGCAGATATTGTTTAAGACGACGGGATCACCGTTTTTAGGATGACCTGATGCTGTCCGCAAAGTCCACAAGGGCCGATGAGGCGGAGTGAGCGGCGGCGTTTTAGGATGAAGGTTAAGCAAAAAAGGACCCCTTGGGGGCCCTTCATCGGTCCTTCGCCGGGGCGCTTAAGGCCCCTTAGTCTATGGATATGGCCTCTATCTTGAGATGTCTGGTTCCCTTGGGCACCCGGACCAGCACGTCCTCGCCGGCGGACTTGCCTATTATGGCCTTCCCCACAGGACTCTGGGCGGATATCCTGTTGGCCTTTGGATCCGCCTCTTCGGAGCCGACCAAAACGTAGGTGAAGGTTTGGTTTGTATCAAGGTCCCTTAAAACCACCTTGGTGCCCAGGCTCACTATGCTGGCGTCTATGTCCGAGGCCTCCACCACCTTGGCCTTGCTGAGCTGGTACTCGAGCCACATGATGCGGCTCTCCAGCTTCTCCTGCTCTTCCTTGGCGGCGTGGTACTCCGCGTTTTCGCTCAAATCCCCGAAGGCCCTGGCCTCCTCCAGCTTGGAGGCTATCTCGGACCTGCCGTCCCCCCGAAGGGAGGCCAACTCCTGCTTTAGCTTCTCGTAACCCTCACGGGTCATTATCACCTGATCCTCGCCGGAACGCTGAATGGCCATCAACCATACCTCCGAAGACTCTTATGTGTTTTTTGCCTTGGAGGAAGGGGCCGCCCCTGCCCTCAAGGCGATTTAGGATCCATCAGACGCTGAAATATACCATAAGCAGGTTCCTTTTAAAAGCCCTCCGGCGGTAAATACCCCTTCCAGCGGTAAGCTTTTTGTGTTTAACGGCCCCATGAAGCCTAGATCCCAGGGCTTCCTCCCCAAGCCCCCGCCCTGTCCAGACGGCCTTGGGTATAGGGGCCTCAAGCTTCCGCCGACGGGTAACCCGGGTTTCTTTGGCTGCTGTCAGCTTACCCTTTTCTCCAAAAGCAAGCACCGCGCCATAAAATATACCCGCCTTGATCCCTTTTCACTCAAGAAAACGTCATCCCTTCTCATGGTGACATTTTCTCCGCCCCCTTATAGGGTGACAGTATCTCTGGCCGGTTACAAAGTTATGAGGCATGGTTGACAAGGAAGGCGGCATATTGTATAAAACCTCCCAATTTAAGGTCCTTTGGCGACCTTGGGTCTACAGATGAATAGTTAACGCCATGAAGGGAAGAGTACCGGCGTTTCACCGCCCCAGAGAGGGGGCCCCGAAGGCTGAGAGGGCTCCCGCGGTCCCGCCGGGAAGACCGTCCCGGAGCGGGCGCCGAAAAAACTCCATGGGTTCCGGTGTTGAACTTGTGAGTCTAAGGACCCATGGGGGCAAGGCGCACGGGTGCCCCCCGACAGAGGGCTTTGAGGGCCTGGGCCGACCCTTGATAACCGTTGAGGGGGCCTGGGAACTGGAGTGGAACCGCGGCGGCCCCGTCTCCTGACGACGGGGCCGCCTTGCTCATATACGGAGGGGGTGGCTTCTTTGGGCATTCTTGGTCGCTACGGAAGGTTTTTCCCCATTTCGTCAAGGACTCCGTGCCTTGACCTGGGGGAGGGGAACACGCCGCTGGTGAGGTTGGAGCGGTTGGAGGAGGCGCTGGAAGTTCAGCTGTGGGCAAAGGTGGAGGGGGCGAACCCCACGGGCTCCTTCAAGGATCGGGGCATGGTGCTGGCGGTGTCCAAGGCCATGGAGGAGGGGGCCCGGGGCGTCATCTGCGCCTCCACGGGGAACACCTCCGCATCCGCCGCCGCTTACGCCTCCGCGGGGGGGCTTTCCTGTTCTGTGCTGCTCCCCAGCGGCAAGGTCGCCAAGGGCAAGGTGGCCCAGGCGCTCATCTACGGCGCCAAGGTGGTGGCGGTCAGGGGAAGCTTCGACGATGCCCTGAAGCTGGTGCGGGAGATAGCCCCTGAGCTTGGGCTGAAGGTGGTCAACTCCGTGAACCCCATGAGGCTTAAGGGACAGATGTCCGGCGCCTTCGAGATATGCGATCAGCTGAAGGGAGCCCCCGACTGGCTGGCCATCCCGGTGGGGAACGCGGGCAACATAACCGCCTATTGGGCGGGGTTTGTTCGTTACCGGCGGGAGGGGCTCATCCCCAAGGTGCCGGTGATGGCGGGCTTCCAGGCGGAAGGGGCGTCCCCCATGGTGCGGGGGGAGTTCGTGGAAAACCCCAGCACCGTGGCCACCGCCATAAGGATAGGCAAGCCCGTCAACGCCCCAAAGGCCCGCTGGGCGGTCAAGATGAGCGGCGGTTTTTTCGAGTCGGTTTCGGATCAGGAGATACTGGAAGCCCAGATGAAGCTCGCCCGGTGCGGCATCTTCGCGGAGCCCGCATCCTGTGTGCCCCTGGCGGGGCTCTTCAAGCTCAAGTCCCTTGGAAGGCTTCCCAAGGGGATAAAGGTGGTCATGGTCCTCACCGGCAACGGCCTTAAAGACCTGGAGACGCCCCTTGGGATGGCGGCAGATCCCGTGGAGGTGGACGCCTCCTGGCATGCCATAAGGGAGGTGCTGGCATGAGGCGCCCCATGCTCTCCGTGAAGGCCCCCGCCACCAGCGCAAACCTGGGTTCCGGCTTCGACGCCATGGGTATGGCCCTTTCCCTGTACAACGTGTTCGACCTCATGGAGCTGCTCCCGGAAGGGGAGTTCAAGGTGGAGGTCATAGGAGAGGGGGTAGGGTCCATGGATCCCGCCTCTTTGGAGGAGAACGGGGTGGTGAAAAGCTACCTGGCGGCCTGTGACGCCATGGGAGTTAAAAGCCACGGCCTTTGGCTTAGGTGCCACAACGCCATACCCTTGAGCCGGGGACTTGGCAGCTCCGCCACGGCGGTGGTGGCGGGGGTGCTCCTGGCGGCGGAGGTGTCGGGGATGAAGGTGTCCCAGGAGGAACTGCTTCGGTTGATGGTCTTGCTGGAGGGGCACCCGGACAACGTGGTCCCCTGCCTTCTCGGCGGGGTGGTGGTAAGCTGCATGGGCGAGCAGGGGCTTAAGTTCCTGAAGCTGCCGCAGCCGCCTAAGGACCTCATGGCGGTGGTGGCGGTCCCTGATGTAATGGTCAACACCCACGAGGCCCGAAGCGCCCTGCCCAAGATGGTCAGCTTCGAGGACGCGGTGTTCAACCTGGGCAGGGCGGCGCTTCTGGCCGCCGCCTGGTCCATGGGAAGGTTCGACCTCTTGGCCTTTGGCATGGATGACCGGCTGCATCAACCCTACAGGTCCAAGCTGTTCCCCGGCGGAGAGGTGATAATGGAGCGGGTGAAGTCCGTGCCGGGCTGTCTTGGGGTGGCCATAAGCGGATCTGGGCCCAGCGTGATAGCCCTTGTGAAGGGCTCCCCCAGCCTGGTGGCCCAGGCCATGTGTGGCACCTTCATGGAGCATGGGGTGAGGTCCCGGTTCTTCGTCCTCCACTGTCCGGCCTCAGGCGCCGAGGTAAGACGCCTTGCGGGGGGGTGATTTAATTGGCTGAGAGGATGACGGATCTGCCCTTGACGGTTCTCAAGTTCGGTGGAAGCTCCGTGGCGGACCCCGAGAGGATGAGGGCGGTGGCCCGCCGTATAAAGTCCGTCAAGGATCAGGGGTTCCGGGTGGCGGTGGTGGTGTCCGCCATGGGAAGCACCACCGACAGGCTTCTGTCCTTGGCCCGGGACGTCTCCCTTAGGTGTGACGGCCGGGAGCTGGATCAGCTCTTGGCCACCGGCGAACAGCAGAGCGTGGCGCTGCTCGCCCTGGCCCTTCAGGGGGAGGGGGTGGGGGCTGTGTCCTTCACCGCCGCCCAGGCGGGGTTCAAGGCGGTGGGGTTCCCCACCGAGGGCCGCATATACCGGGTGGAGGCCTCAGCGGTGGAGGAGGCCCTGGACAGAGGCCTTGTGCCGGTGGTTACCGGCTTCCAGGCGGTGACCGACTCTGGGGACGTGATAACCCTTGGGAGGGGAGGGTCGGATCTCTCAGCCGTGGCCCTGGCCGCCGCCCTTAAGGCCCATAGCTGCCAGATATTGAAGGACGTGGCGGGCATCATGTCCGCGGATCCAAAGGTGGTGAAGGGGGCGGTGAAGCTCAAGGGCATAAGCTACGAGGAGTGCATGGAGATGTCCGCCCTGGGGGCCAAGATGCTTCAGGCCTGGAGCGTCGAGATGGCCATGAGGTACCAGGTGCCCCTTTATGTGGGCTCCAGCTTCACCGAAGAGGAGGGAACTTGGGTGATGACTAACCCGGTGAGCGAAGGTCTTGTCATAAAGGCGGTGGTCCACGACACCAAGGTGGCCAAGATAACCGTCATAGGGGTGCCGGACATGCCCGGCGTGGCGCTTAGGCTCTTCCGGAGCCTGGCGGAAAGGGGCATCGGCGCGGAGATGATAATCCAGAACACCATGAGGGGAGGCCTTAACGACATAACCTTCCTGGTGAAGAAGACCTGTCTGGACGAGGCCATAGACATAACCAGGGACTTCTGCCAGGAGGTGGAGGCCCAGGGGGTGGGGTTTGACTCCGAGATAGCCCGGGTGTCCGTGGTTGGGGCGGGGATAGCGAACCACCCGGAGCTGCCGGTCCGCATGTTCCAGGCCCTGGCGGAGGAGGGCATAAACATAGACATGATATCCTCCAACTCCCTGTCGCTCACCTGCGTGGTGCCCGCCAATCGGTGTGATGAGGCCGTAAGGGCCCTTCACGAGGTCTTTATAGAGGAGGCGTCTTTCTGATGAAGGTAGCGGTTCTGGGGACCACCGGGCTGGTGGGTGGCCGCATGCTTGAGTGCCTTGAGAGAAGTTCCCTCCCGGTGGATCAGGTGGTGCCCTTGGGCTCCGAGAGGTCCAAGGGCAGGACCGTCACGTTCCGGGGGGAGGAGCTGGAGGTGCTGCCGGTGGAGGAGCGCCACTTCGACGGCGTGTCCCTTGCCCTCTTCTCCGCCGGATCCGGCCCTTCCAGGACCTGGGCCCCGGTGGCGGTTTCCAAGGGGGCGGTGGTGGTGGACAACAGCTCCGCCTGGAGGATGGATCCTGACGTGCCGCTGGTGGTTCCGGAGATAAACGCCGAAGACCTGGCCTGGCATAGGGGCATAGTGGCCAACCCAAACTGCGCCACCATAGGGGCCCTCATGGCCCTTTACCCCCTCCACAGGCGTTACGGCCTTGTGTACTTCTCCGCGGTTACCTACCAGTCCGTTTCGGGAACGGGCTGGAAGGCGGTGGAGGAGCTCAAAGGGGCATCGAAGGCCTTTCTCTCCGGCGAGACCTGGAGGAACTCCGTTTATCCACGGGACATCGCCTTCAACCTGCTGCCCCACATAGGGGACTTCGATGACCAGGGCATATCCGATGAGGAGTGGAAGATGGTTCGGGAGTCCCGGAAGATACTGGGTATGCCGAACCTTAAGGTGAGCTCCGCCACCGTTAGGGTTCCCACCTTCAACTGCCACGGGGAGGCCATATCCGCCTCCTTTAAGGAGAGGCCCGATGCCAACGAGGCCCGTAGGATCCTCGCGGATTTTAAGGGGGTGGTGGTGATGGACGACCCCAAGGGGGCCCTTTATCCCACCCCTCACGACGGGGCGGGCCGTGGAGAGGTGCTGGTGGGGCGCATAAGGCCTGACACGGGCCTTGAGAACGGCCTTGCCATGTGGTTGGTGTCGGACAACCTACTTAAGGGGGCGGCGCTTAACGCGGTGCAGATAGGGGAGGCCCTGTTCCGCGGCGGTCGATGATCCCTGCCCACCCTCCGGGCGGCGATGATGGTAGAATATGGGGCGTTCCTTTGGGGACGCCCTTTTCATTTTTTAGATCCTCCGTGGGGGGTATGGGTTAATGAGACGTTTTTTTGCTTTTGCCGCCGGGCTGGCGCTCTTGTCGGTTGCCGCCGCCTCCAGCGCCCAGGGCGGGGTTGCCAGGCTTACCGCCCAGCGGCTGGTATATGACGGCGCCACCGAGCGTTTCAGGGCCGAGGGCAACGTCAAGGTGCAACGGGATCAGCTGGAGGCCCTGGGCGACGTTGGGGAGGGCAGCGTGTCCGGGGAGACCTTCTCCCTTAGCGGGAACGTGGAGGCCTTCTTTAGGAAGGAAGGGGTTAAGGTGTTCTCCAAGACCCTGGACGTTAAGTCCCAGGGGGGCGACGTCTACGAGGCCGTGGCCAGGGGAGGGGTTAGGGCGGTTAGGGGAGGCGATAACCTCACCTGTTCCGTGGCCCGATGGACCTCCGACGGCCTTAGGTACACCCTGGAGGGGGCCGTAAGGGGGACCTTCATGGGGAAGATGATCGACGCGGACCGGGTGGAGCGGAACCGCTTCGAGTTCAGCGGTCTAAACGTTCGAAGGTACCGGGATCTCAAGGAGGGATTTGAACTTAGAGCCCCTTCGGTGAAGGGACGTCTTAAGCGCTCCGGGGAGGTTGAATCCGCGGAGGCCTCAGGAGGCGTCACCTGCATAGCCAAGGACAAGAGCGGGTCCGACATAGTCATGACCGGCGATAGGGCCTCTTACGACGGCGTATCGGGGGTGCTGGAGGTCACCGGTTCCGCCAAGGCGGTGCAGCGGGGGGGAAGGACCTTGACTGCGGACAGGATAGTTTACAAGACCAACTTAAGGCGCCTTGAGGCCTATGGCTCCACCCAGGTGACGTTCCCCGTGAAGGGTCCCAAGGGCGGGGAGGAGGAAAAGAGGTGACCGCCGTTCAGTCCGGGTCCCTTGAGGTGGTGAATGTGGCCAAGAGCTACCGGGGCCGAAGGGTGGTGGACGGCGTTTCCTTCACGGTCCGCCGAGGCTGCGTTACCGGTCTTTTGGGCCCCAACGGCGCGGGAAAGAGCACCACGTTCTACATGACCGTGGGGCGCATAAGGCCCGACGAGGGGTCGGTGATACTTAACGGCGAGGACGTGACTGGCCTTCCAATGTACCTCAGGGCCCGGCGGGGGCTTGGCTACCTCCCCCAGGAGGCCTCCATATTCAGGAACCTTACGGTGAGGGAGAACCTGGAGCTTGTCTATCAGGAGCTTGGATGGCACGAGAGGGATTACGGGCCTCAGGTGGACAGGCTCATAGAGGAGTTCAACATAGGCGTCATAAGGGACACCAAGGGTTATGCGCTGAGCGGAGGGGAGAGGCGCAGGGTGGAGATAGCCCGGTGCGTGGCGCTAAAGCCGTCGTTTCTGCTTCTGGACGAGCCCTTCAGCGGCATAGACCCCATAGCGGTCTACGACATACAGCAGATGATAAGAAGCCTCAAGGAAAAGGGGTTTGGGATACTCCTTACGGACCACAACGTGAGGGAGACCTTGTCCATAACCGACGTGACCTACCTGATCCACCAGGGCCGGGTGGTGGTCCAGGGTGCCCCTGAGGAAGTGGCGGAGAGCGAAGAGGCCCGCAAGTTCTACCTGGGGGAGGAGTTTAGGTGGTAAGCCTTAATAGGGCCTCCGGTGGAGGCGGTTCCGCCATGTCCTCCATGGTGCGCAACGCCTTGAGGATGACCGTAGGGACCCTAGCGAGCCGGGTTTTGGGGCTGGTGCGGGAGATGATAACCGCCGCGGTTTTCGGGGCCACCAGGCAGCTGGACGCCTTTTACGTGGCCTACACGCTGGCAAACCTGGCAAGACAGCTTCTGGCGGAGGGGGCCCTCTCCGCCGCCTTCGTGCCGGTCTTCAGCCGGGTGCTGAAGGACCGGGGCCCTAAGGAGGCGGAGCGGCTTGCAAGGCAGGCCTCGGCGGTGCTCCTGTTGGGAACCCTTTTGGTGGTGTTGTTGGGGATGGCGGGGGCCGGATGGCTAGTGAGGATTATGGCCCCGGGCTTTTCCCCTGAGGACCGATTGATCGCCTCAAGGCTCACCGCCGCCCTGTTCCCGTTCCTCATGTTCATGTCCATGGGGGCCCTCGCCATGGGGGTGCTCAACAGCCTGGATCGGTTCTTCGTGCCAGCGGTGGCGCCGGCGTTGAGCAACCTGGTGTTCATCCTCTTGGTGTGGTCCTTTTACCCGAAGGTGACGGTGTGGCACGTGGTGGCGGCGGTGTTCATGGGCGGTTTTTCCCAGATGCTCCTCCAGTGGGTGTGGTGTTACCGCTGCGGGGTCCCCTTGAGCCCCTCAAGGCCCGACCGGGCGGATCCGGAGTTAAGGAGGATGATGAGGCTATTCCTTCCCTACGCGGCGGGGCTGTCGCTGAACCAGCTTAACCCGGTGATAAGCCGGTTTCTCGCGTCGTACCTGGAGGGAGGGGCCATATCGGCCCTCAACTACGCGGATCGGGTGCTCCAGCTGCCGTTGGGGTTGTTCGTGGTGGCCATAGCCCAGGCGGTACTACCCGCCCTGTCCCGCCTGGAACCTTGGGACAGGGAGGGATTCAGCGTCTTCCTCCGGGATTCCTTGAGGTTCAACCTCTTTGCGGTGCTGCCCGTTTCGCTGGGGCTTGTGATGTTTGCAAGGCCCGTTACGCACCTAATATTCTTCCGCGGCGCCTTCGGCCAGTGGGCCCTCTCGGCCACCTCCGGGGCCCTTCGGATGTACGGGGTGGGCCTTGCCTTCATGAGCTGCAACGCCATAGTCATGAGGGCCCTCTACGCCAGGGGCATGGCCAAGGGGGCCATGTGGGTGACCGCCGTTACTGTGCTGTGCAACCTGTTGTTCGGGTATCTTCTCATGGCCCGGTTCTCTTACTCCGGCCTTGCCCTTGGGACGTCCCTGGCGTTTTTAGTCGCCTCTTTAACCGGCGTGGCCATGGTGTCCAGGGATCTTGGAATTTCCCTTGGGCTTTTTGAGGTCCGGTGGGCCGTAAGGCAGGGTATTCCCTTGGCGGCCATGGGCGCGGCCCTGGCGGGATACTCCAGCGTATGGGGTTATCCTTACCACGGCGCCTTGGTGGGGCGGCTTTGTTGGTTTACCCTTTGCGGCCTTTTGGCCCTTGGGGTTTACCTGGGTGTGGCGGCGGCGATGGGTATGGAGGAGCTTAAGTGGCTTAAGGTTAGGGGAAGGAGGGTGAGGGGCGGTGTTTAAGTCCTTGAAAGCCTGCTTTTCATCGGTCATCCGGGGTGTGGCGGCGGCGGTGATATTGGCCCTTTTGCCGGGTGTTTCTTTGGGTATGGACGAGAAGCTGGCAAAGGTCATAGAGGGACAGAGCGCCAAGTGCTATGTTGAGGGCCAGGTCCTGGGGGATTTGGTGATCGGCGCCCGCTGCACCGTTGAGTTCGTGTTGGTGGATCAGAGGCTTGCGGATGCGTTGAGGTCCGCCCAGTTCCCGCCACAGTGGCTTGTGGAGCAGGCCCATAAGCTGGACTCGGTGCCCAAGGGGCACAGCCTCGTGGCGGTGGCGGTGAGGGCCCATAAGCCCTTTGACCTGGAGGTGGACAAGCTTGTGGTGGGGGAGAGGTTGAGCGAGGGCCTGCTTATGACCCCAAAGGACCGGATGCTGTTCCAGCTCTCTTCTGGGGATGAGAGCTTTTTTGGGGTGATTTCCCCGGCTAGGATAAGCAGAGGCTCTGTGGTTAAGGTGGGTTACGGCGATGACCTGGTGGATATGAAGGTTGCCAAGTGACGTTGGATGGAGGTTGGAGGCTTTGGTCGCGGATTGCAATTGCAAAGGCGGCGAGGAGGTGTTGGGGTTGCACGTTTACCGTTGCGTGGAGTGCGGCAGGAGGATTGAGACCGAGGGGCACATAGCTTCCTGCCCTCACTGCCGGTGTAAGGTGTTGATACATGAGAAGGGGGAGCGGCGCAAGTCCTGCTCCTGCGGCGGTTCCAAGTGCGGTACCTGCGGGAGTTGCACCTGCCGATGAGCGCTGTCCCAAGGGGCCTTGTGCTTGGCATAGAGAGCAGCTGTGACGACACGGGGGTTGCGGTCCTGGAGGCCCCTCGTCGTATAAAAGCTTCGCTGGTGATGAGCCAGGTGGAGGAGCATGCCCCCCACGGCGGCGTGGTGCCGGAGCTTGCCAGCCGAAGGCATCAGGAGGCTGTGGTTGGGCTGGTGAGGCGCTGCCTTGCTGATGCGGGGGTTTTTAATCCCATGAGGGAGCTGTCCCTGATAGCGGTCACCGCGGGCCCGGGGCTTATGGGATCCCTCTTGGTGGGCCTCATGGCCGCCAAGGGGCTGTCCCATGGTTGGGATGTACCCATAATAGGGGTGAACCACATGGAGGGTCACGTGTTCGCAAACGTGATAGCCCACCATGACCTGGAGCCTCCGTTTCTATGCCTTATAGTCTCCGGGGGGCACACGGAGATCCAACTGGTGCGCTCCTTTGGGGACTACCGTTTTCTTGGGGGCACCAGGGACGACGCTGTTGGGGAGGCCTACGACAAGGTGGCGAAGCTGTTGGGTTTGGGCTACCCCGGCGGCCCCGTGATAGACCGCCTTGCCTTGCAGGGGGATCCCGCGAGGTATCAGCTGCCGGTGCCATTGCGGGGGGCGGACCAGGTGGAGTTCAGCTTCAGCGGCCTTAAGACCGCGGTGTTGTGGCTTGTCCGAAAGGAAGGAGAGTCCCTGTCGGTGCCGGACCTTTGCGCTTCATTCCAGAGGGCGGCGGTGGACTCGCTGCTTGAGAAGCTGGAGCTGGCGGTGCGTCTTACGGGGGTGAGGACCGTGGCGGCCTCCGGCGGCGTGGCGGCGAACTCGGAGCTCAGGAGGCGTCTTATGGGCCTCACGAACAGGGGGATCCGGGTTTTCCTGCCCCCTAAGGATCTTTGTACCGACAACGGGGCCATGATAGCCGCCGCTGGGTGGTGGGCCTTTATGAGGGGCATCCGGGACGACCTTACCCTAAGGGCGGATCCTTCTTGGGAGATGGCCCGGTAAGTCAAAAAACATCAAAAAAAGCGGTTTTGACCGGATAGAGCGGGTTTATTCGCCTCTATCCGGTTTTATTTGGCGATAACGGTTCTTGAGGAAAACGGGGACTTTGAATAGACTTTCAGCCGTGAGGTTAGCACTCGGCTCCTAGGAGTGCTAACACGGAATCCGGGTAACAAACTCCAAGGAGGAGGGATTTAGATGCAGCTTAGGCCTCTAGGCGACCGTCTCGTGGTGAAGGCGGTGGAGAAGGAGGAGATGACCAAGGGTGGCATAGTGCTTCCCGACACCGTCAAGGAGAAGCCCGTGGAGGGCGAGGTTGTGGCGGTGGGCACCGGCAGGGTGCTTGACAACGGTCAGCGGCTTCCCATGGAGGTTAAGGTGGGCAACCGGGTGATCTACAGCAAGTACTCCGGAACCGAGGTCAAGTTCGACGGCCAGGAGTACCTCATCCTCAGCGAGCGGGACGTGCTCGCCATAGTGGAGAAGTAAACCAGGCAACATAGCACACCCTACTACAAGGAGGGCAAAACACGATGCCGAAGATCCTGCTTTTCAAGGAAGAGGCCAGAAGGGCCCTTGAGCGCGGTGTTAACAAGGTGGCGGACACGGTTGGCGTGACCCTGGGCCCCAAGGGGCGCAACGTGGTGTTGGAGAAGAAGTTCGGCTCCCCCACCATAACCAACGACGGCGTCACCATAGCCAAGGAGATCGAGTTGGAGGATCCCTTTGAGAACATGGGGGCCCAGCTCCTCAAGGAGGTGGCCTCCAAGACCAACGACGTGGCCGGTGATGGTACCACCACCGCTACGGTGCTGGCCCGGGCCATGATCCGGGAGGGCCTCAAGAACGTGGCCGCCGGCGCCAACGGCATGTTGCTCCGCCGGGGCATCGAGAAGGCCGTCGACGTGGTGGTTGAGGAGCTCAAGAAGCAGGCCATCCCCGTGAAGGAGCACGCCAAGATCGCCCAGGTGGCCTCCATCTCCGCCAACGACAAGAGGATCGGCGAGCTCATCGCCGAGGCCATGGACAAGGTGACCGAGGACGGGGTCATCACCGTGGAGGACAGCCAGACCGTGGGCACCACCCTCGAGATGGTGGAGGGTCTGCAGTTCGACAAGGGTTACGTGAGCCCCTACATGATCACCAACCCCGAGAGGATGGAGGCGGTCCTCGAGGACGCCTACATCATGGTCCACGACGGCAAGATCAGCAACGTGAAGGACCTGCTCCCGGTGCTTGAGAAGGTGGTCCAGACCGGCAAGCCCCTGCTCATAATCGCCGAGGACGTGGAGGGCGAGGCCCTGGCCACCCTGGTGGTCAACAAGCTGCGTGGCATCCTGCAGGTGGTGGCCGTTAAGGCTCCGGGCTTCGGCGAGCGGCGCAAGGCCATGCTTCAGGACATCGCGGTGGTCACCGGCGCCAAGGTGATCAGCGAGGAAGTGGGCATAAAGCTGGAGAACGCCGACATCTCCATGCTCGGTAGGGCCAAGAAGGTCCGGGTGGCCAAGGAGGAGACCACCATCGTGGAGGGCGCCGGGGATCCCAAGGCCATAAAGGACAGGGCCGCCCAGATCCGCAAGGAGCTCGAGGACTCCACCTCCGAGTACGACAAGGAGAAGCTCCAGGAGCGGCTTGCCAAGCTGGTGGGCGGCGTGGCGGTCATCCAGGTGGGCGCTGCCACCGAGACCGAGCAGAAGGAGCTCAAGCACCGCATCGAGGACGCCCTCAACGCCACCAGGGCGGCGGTGGAGGAGGGCATCGTTCCTGGAGGCGGCGTGGCCCTCGTGTCCTGCGCCAACGCCTTGGACGAGTTCATATCCAAGCTGGAGGGTGACGAGAAGACCGGCGCTTCCATCGTTCGTAAGGCCCTCACGGAGCCTCTGCACCTCATCTCCACCAACGCTGGCCTGCAGGGCGACGTGGTGGTGGAGAAGGTCCGGGGCCTCAAGAAGGGCCAGGGCCTGGACGCCTCCACCGGCGAGTACGTGGACATGATCGAGTCCGGCATCATCGACCCGGTTAAGGTCACCAGGAGCGCCGTCCAGAACGCCGGCTCCATCGCTGCCATGCTGCTCACCACCGAGGTGCTGGTGGCGGACAAGCCGGAGAAGAAGGACATGCCCAAGATGCCCGGCGGCATGGAGGACTACGACTAGGTCGACCCATTAGATCTGCAGGGGGGGCTTTCGCCCCTCCTTTTTTTATGCCTTGGCCTGATCCCAAAGGTGTGGCATACTCTTCGGTGTTTACTTTACCGACCACGAGGAGTTTTTAGTTAAGCCCCAAAGGAAGGACGTGTTTTCGATGGAAGTCAAGGACATGGTGGTGGTGCTGGACTGCGGATCCCAGTATACCCAGTTGATAGCCCGCCGGGTCAGGGAGCTTGAGGTTTACAGCGAGATACTCCCTTGGGACGCGGAGCCAGAGGAGATCCTGTCCAGATCCCCCAAGGGGATCATAGTCTCCGGGGGTCCTAGGAGCTGCGTGGAAGAGGGAGCCCCAAAGCTTCCCGAAAGGCTCCTCAAGTCGGGCATCCCCATTTTGGGCATATGCTACGGCATGCAGATGCTGGCCCATCAGATGGGAGGGCAGGTGGTCAAGGCCCCAAGCGCGGAGTACGGCCGCTGCAAGGTCCGGGTGGAGTGCCAGGGCACGCTGCTCGGCGGCTTCCCACAGGAGTTCACCGTTTGGATGAGCCACTGGGACCAGGTGGAGCAGGTGCCGCCGGGCGCCAAGGTCTTAGCCAGGAGCGAGTCCGGCGCCGTGGCGGCCTTTGAGCTGGAGGGGGGCAGGATTTCCGCCCTTCAGTTCCATCCGGAGGTGGCCCACACGGAGAACGGCACCCTGGCGCTTTCCAACTTCCTGTTCCAGGTATGCCGCTGCGAGAGGAGCTGGGTGCTCACCGATTGGGTGGAACAGATGGTCCAGAGCATCCGACGGCAGGTTGGGGAGGACCGGGTTATCTGCGGCCTTTCCGGCGGGGTGGACTCCACGGTGGCGGCGGTGCTGACCTCCAGGGCCATAGGGGATAGGCTCCGCTGCATATTCGTGGACAACGGGCTTCTTCGAAAGGACGAGGCCCGGCAGGTGATGGACACCTACGCCAAACTGGATCTTAACGTGAAGATGGTGGACGCGTCGGACCGCTTCCTTGGGGCCCTCAAGGGGGTGGAGGAGCCGGAGGCCAAGAGGAAGGTAATAGGAGAGGTGTTCGTTAGGGTCTTCGAGGAGGAGTCCGCCCTGGTGGAGGGGGCCAAGTGGCTTCTTCAGGGAACTCTGTATCCCGACGTGATCGAGAGCGGGCACCAGGGCAAGGGGGCGGCGGTGATAAAGTCCCACCACAACGTGGGGGGGCTTCCGGACTTCATGAAGCTCAAGGTGCTGGAGCCCCTGAGGGACCTCTTCAAGGACGAGGTGAGGAGGATAGGAGCCATACTTGGGGTCCCCGACGGGTTCCTCAAGCGGCATCCCTTCCCGGGACCCGGCCTTGCGGTTAGGTGCCTTGGGGAGGTAGCCAAGGAGCGGCTTGACGTGCTTAGGGAGGCGGATCACATACTGCAGGAGGAGATCTCCAACTTCCGCCTGTACGACTCCCTTTGGCAGTGTTTCTGCGTGCTGCTGCCGGTCAGGTCCGTGGGGGTGATGGGGGATGTGAGAACCTACGCGGAGACCGCGGTTATAAGGGCGGTGGAGTCCCAGGACGGCATGACCGCCGACTGGGCGAGGCTTCCCTACGAGCTCCTGGACCGGGTGAGCCGCCGCATATGCAACGAGGTGCGTGGTATAAACCGGGTGGTCCTTGACATAACCGGCAAGCCGCCGGCCACCATCGAGTGGGAGTAGGCCCGGTCGTGATCTATAGGGGGCCCCTTACAGGGCCCTCTTCCCCTCCCATCCCAGGTACCGCCGTATCCTAAGGTCCGACCGCTTAAGGTCCATTAGGTGCAGGGATTCGTTGAGGCTACCGTCGGGGTTTACCTTGATCATGACCACCGGCCGCAGCAGGTCTTCCCCCCCCGACGAGACCACCACCCCTATGGACTTGTCCGACAGCTCCACCACCGATCCCGGGGGGTACATGCCGAAGGAGGTGAGCAGGAGCCTGCTCACCTTGGGGTCGAAATGGGTGCCCCCGTCCAGGATGATGGTGTTCACCGCCTCCCTGAATGGGACCGCTTGTTTGTAGCTCCGCTCGGATGTCATGGCGTCGAAGGCGTCCGCCACCGCCACGATGCGGGACAGGAAGTTTATGTCCTCCCCGCGCTTGCCGTCCGGGTAGCCCGCGCCGGACCAGCGTTCGTGGTGGCTCCTTATTATCGCCAGGATGTGGGGGTTGTCTATGCCAAGCTCCCTGGCCAGCTGTTCCCCCAGGAGGGGATGGGTTTTCATGAGGTTGAACTCCTCTTCCGTCAAGGGGCCTGGCTTGTTGAGGATCTCAAGGGGTATCCGGGCCTTCCCAAGGTCGTGCAAAAGCCCCCCAAGCACCGCGATCTCCGCGAACTCCGAAGCCATCCGGTGGGCAAGGAAGCCCGATATGGCGGCGGTGTTGAAGGAGTGCACGAAGGTGTACTCGTCCCAATGGCGCACCTTGGCCACGGAGAACAATATCTTGGGCTTCGTAAGTATCTGCTCCAACAGCTCCTTCGCCACCTCTGAGATGGGGCCCATAAGCTCCGGGGTTATCCGCTGGGTTCTTATGGACTCGAACAGGCTCTTAACCTCCGTTATGGACCTGTTGGCCACCTCCGGGTCTATTATCACGTTGGAGCTCATCACCTGGTCTATGAAGGAGTCCAGGGCGTCCTGCTCCACGTGGTCCTCCCGGCGGACGTGGATGTAGCAGATGCCCTCGTCCAGAAGCCGCCTCATCAGCACCAGCATGGAGTCCCCCAGCATGGCAAGCCTAGTTCCCTTGGGGATGATGACGGAACCCCTCACGGACATGACGTCCTCGGCCACGATGCCGCCGAAGCTTATGAGGTCCTGCACCGGCACTTTGAAGATATCCCCGCTCAGATCCGCCACCTCCCCCGTTTTCAATTAACAGCATGTGGTTAATTATATCATTTTGACGGAAACATTGTGGATTTTTGGATATCAACCCGGTTGATGTATCATTCTTGAAGGTGACCCAAGCTGCGGAGGTGTTTTGATGTTGCCCATAGTGTGTGTCTGCGGACTCAAGGACAGCGGCAAGACCACCCTTTGCGTCAAGATATTGGATATGTTGACCCAGAGGGGGTGTCACGTGGGTTTTATAAAGAGGACCAGCGAAGAGGTCCTCTCGCCGGCTTCCACCGATACCGGCAAGGCCCTTGGGGCGGTGGGATCCGCAGTGCTTTTAGGTCCCGACGGAGCCAGGTTTGACATGGTGGGTCAATGGGAGGTTGGGGAGCTTGCCATGCGCCTTTTCCCCACCAAGGACCTGGTTTTGGTGGAGGGGGGCAAGTCCCTGCGGTTCCCGAAGGTTTGGGTGGGCAAGGACGCTCCTAAGGGTGTGGATGGAGTCTTCTTCACCTACTGGGGTGGAGAGGAGGAGCTCGAGGAGCTGTGTGAGAAGCTCCTTGACATGGCAAGAAGGGGGCATAAAAGGAGCCGGGTCTTCACCCCCGCCGGGGAGGTTCCCATGAAGGACTTCGTGGCGGACTTCGTCCGTGGAGGGCTTCTGGGCATGGTCAGAGAGCTCAAGGGGGTTCGTTTTAAGAGGGGATGGGTCAGGGCCTATGTATGGGACGAAGGGGAGGGAGAGGATTCCTAATAGATTTTTCGGAATTTGTCAATTCCGGGGCTCCCTTGTCTTGGGGGTTAAGGATGGATATAATCAACGTCGGCTTTGGTACCCCCCTCATGAGGGGGGTAGTGTTTCTATTTCACTTTTTTGTTCGAGGAGGTCTGGGTCATGGGTTACTCGTGGTTAGGAGTGGTGGGCGGAACCGGCGTTCTGGCCATCCTGTTCGCGTTGGTGGCCACGGGGCGCATCAACGCCTTCAAGGTGGAAAACGAGAACGTGGTTCGCCTCTCCGGCATCATCCAGAGGGGCGCTATGGCGTTTCTCTACAGGGAGTACAAGGCGCTCATCCCCTTTGTGGCGGTGGTTGGAGCCCTTTTGGCTTACAAGATAGGGGTGCCCAGCGCGGTGTGCTTCGTGATAGGCGCCGTATGCAGCGCCTCCACGGGCTACGCGGGCATGAAGGTGGCCACCAAGTCCAACGGTAAGACCGCCTTCGCCGCCACCATGGGCATGAACTCCGCCCTGAAGCTGGCCTTCCAGGGCGGCAGCGTCATGGGCATGACCGTGGTGGGTGTGGGCGTGATCGGCATCGTGGCCATGTACGTGCTCTTTGGCGACCCCAACGTGATAGCCAGCTTCGGATTCGGCGCCAGCTCCATAGCCCTGTTCGCCAGGGTGGGGGGCGGCATTTACACCAAGGCCGCCGACGTGGGCGCCGACCTGGTGGGCAAGGTGGAGGCGGGCATACCGGAGGACGACCCCAGGAACCCGGCGGTCATCGCGGACAACGTGGGTGACAACGTGGGCGACATCGCCGGCATGGGCGCCGACCTCTTCGAGTCCTACGTCAACTCCATCATAGCCGCCATGTCCGTGGGGGCCATGGTCTTCGGCACCGCCGGGGTGGCTTATCCGCTGTTCCTCGCCGCGGTTGGCATAGTGGCCTCCATACTCGGCACCTTCTTCGTGAGGGTCAAGGAGGGTGGAGATCCGCAGCTTGCCCTTCGGATGGGGCTTATCTCCACCGGGGTGTTCATGATCCTAGGCACCTTCTTCGTCACCCGTTGGATCTTCCAGGATCTTACCCTCTTCTGGGCGGTGGTGGCCGGCGTGGCCGCCGGCGTGGCCATCGGCTACGTGACCGAGATATACACCTCCGCCAGCTACAAGCCCGTCCAGGAGATAGCTGACGCCTCCAACACGGGCTACGCCACCAACGTGCTGGCGGGCATCGGAGTGGGCATGAAGTCCACCGGATGGCCGGTGGTCTTCATCTGCGCCGCCACCCTGGCGGGCGTCAAGTTCGGCGGACTCTATGGGATCGCCTGTTCCGCGGTGGGCATGCTGGCCATAACCGGCATGGCCCTGTCGGTGGACGCCTACGGCCCCATCGCCGACAACGCGGGTGGAATCGCCGAGATGAGCGGGCTCCCCAAGGAAGTAAGGAACATCACCGACAAGCTGGACGCCGTGGGCAACACCACCGCCGCCATAGGCAAGGGGCTTGCCATCGGTTCCGCCGCCCTTACCGCCCTGGCGCTCTTCGTGACCTATGGCCAGGCGGTCAAGCTCTCCGCCATAGACCTTAAGGACCCCAAGGTGATGGTGGGGCTCTTCATCGGCGGTCTTCTGCCCTTCATCTTCAGCGCCCTCTCCATCCAGGCGGTGGGCCGGGCGGCTCAGAGGATGATAGACGAGGTGCGCCGCCAGTTCCGGGAGATCCCGGGCATAATGGAGGGCACCGCGGAGCCCCAGTACGAGAGGTGCGTGGACATATCCACCGCCGCAGCCCTTCGGGAGATGGTGGTGCCCGGCCTCATGGCGGTGGCGGTGCCGGTGCTGGTGGGTTACTTCCTGGGAGTTCAGGCCCTTGGCGGGCTCCTTGGCGGATCCATAGTCACCGGCGTCATGATGGCCATCTTCATGTCCAACGCCGGCGGCGCTTGGGACAACGCCAAGAAGTACATCGAAGAGGGGCACCATGGCGGCAAGGGCACCCCTGCCCACGCCGCGGCGGTGGTGGGGGACACCGTCGGAGACCCCTTCAAGGATACCGCCGGTCCGAGCCTCAACATACTAATCAAGCTCATGTCCGTGGTGGCCCTGGTCTTGGCTCCCCTCTTCCTCTAAGCTTGAACCGTTGAGCGAGAAATGCGCGGCCCCCTGGGATTCTCCCAGGGGGCTTTTGGGCCCTTTGGGACGTTTCAGCGTAAAAAGATCCGCAGGGGCGGTGGGAAACCCCCTGCGGATCCTTGGTTTGCCGGGGGTGTGGCTTTGAACGACCACGTGCGCCTCATAAAGGAAAGACTGGATATCGTGGACGTGGTGTCCGCCTATTTGCCCCTGCGCAAGAGGGGTAAACACTACGTGGCCCTGTGTCCCTTCCACTCCGAGAAGACACCCTCGTTTACGGTATCCCAGGAACGCCAAACATATCACTGCTTCGGATGCGGCAAGGGGGGAGACATATTCTCCTTCGTCATGGCCATGGAGAACCTGTCCTTCCCGGAGGCGCTGGAGAAGCTGGCCCAGATGGCGGGGGTGCAGGTAGATAAGAGGGTTTCCTCCCGCCTTCCTATCCTGGAGGAGGCGCTGCGGTTCTTCCGTGACAGGCTTAACTCTAAGGAGGGTGCCGCGGCCCAGGGATACCTCAGCCGAAGGGGTCTGGACCCACGGGCCTTTGAGCTCTTTGAGCTGGGCTGGGCCCCCATGTCCTGGGGGGCCCTAAGGGATCATCTGGCCTCCAGGGGGTTCAGCGTGAAAGACGCTCTTGACGCGGGGCTTTTGGTGGAGGGACAGCGGGGGCCCTATGACAGGTTCCGGGGAAGGGTTATATTCCCCTTGAGGAACGAGACCGGACGGCTTGTGGGGTTTGGAGGCCGTTTGGTGGACGGTGAAGGGGCCAAGTACGTCAACAGCCCCGAGGGCCCCCTGTTCGAGAAGAGGAAGTTCCTGTATCTTTTGAACATGGCCAAACAGGCCATAAGGGAGCGGGGAAGGGTGATACTGGTGGAGGGCTACATGGACGCCATCCGCTGCCATCTCAAGGGGTTCAACGAGACGGTGGCGTGCCTTGGCACGTCCCTCACGGAGGAGCAGTGCGCCATGATAGCCCGGCACTCGGACCGCTGCGCCGTGTGTTTCGACTCGGACCTGGCGGGTCAGGAGGCGGCGGTACGGGGGATGTACATGCTGCATCGAATGGGCGTTGAGGTGGCGGTGGTGCGGATCCCTTCCGGGAAGGATCCAGACGAGTTGCTGTCCGCCCCCGATGGGGTATCGAAGTTCAAGGCAGCCCTGGAATCCGCGTTGCCCCTGCCGGTCTTTCACGCCGCCTCCAGGGTGGGGTCCGGCGCCTTGGGGATGGATCTTAAGGGGCAGCGGGAGCTCTTGGAGGGTCTTGCGAGCCTTTCGCCCCTGTATCTTAAGGAACACATACCGAAGGTGGCGGAGGTGCTTGGGGTGTTGCCCCACCAGTTGGAAAGGGAGTTGGATCGAGTTGGCCGGGGCAGGGGTGGGTCCCTAGGACCTGCCGCTGTAGGAGAGCCGCCCGGCAGGGCGTCGGGCAATGGGTCTTCTGCGGGTGTTCCGGGGGACTCTCCCCAGGAGGACAAGGATGACCTTTGGGAGTGGGGGCTGTGCGCCGCCCTTTGGTACCGCCGGGAGCTTCGTGGGGTTCTGCCTCCGGAGCGGGTGATACCCCTGCTCAGGAGGGATGAGGCCAGGACCTTGGCCTTTGCGCTCCTTTGCGGGGAGGACCCGGGGGAGATGGAGTCCCGGTGGGCCGTGATGGGGGACAGGGTTTATCCCGCCATAATAGCCAAGGGGGGGGCGTTTTTAGACCAGCTGATGGTGGACGACCCGGTGGGGGAGATCCTGGCGGGGCTAGAGAGGAATCACCAGATGAGACGTTACAGATATCTTAAGGAACGCATGGCCAGGGGAGAGTCCTTGGAAAACCATGAGATGGAGGAGTTCTTCAACCTGGCAAGGAAGATAAAGGGAAGGGGGTAGGGGCGTCCGACATGGTGGAAAAGCTTGAAGGCAACGGGGACGTCAGAGACGATGGTGAGGTCATGGTGACCGAGGACTCCGCAGCCTCGGAGAACATGATGGACTACATAGAGAACGTGAGGGACCTTCTTCACGACGCCAGGGAGAAGGGGTCCGTCACCTACGATGACATAGAGAAGCACCTGCCCAAGGAGCTCCTGTCAGCAGACGTGCTGGACAACCTTTACTTTACCCTTATGGAGCTTGGGATAGACGTGGTGGACGAGAGCAAGTCCAGGGCGCAGGAGGGGTTGGCGGAGGACGTGCTGCCCCAGATGACCCTGGCCTCCGACGACCTGGGGGACCTTGAGGATCTGCCCCTGTCCGACCCCGTCAGGATGTACCTTAGGGAGATAGGCAGGATACCCCTATTGTCCCCGGAGGAGGAGGTTGAGCTTGCCAAGGGTGTCGAGGCGGGGGACGAGGCGGCCAAGAGCAAGCTTGTGGAGGCCAACCTTCGCCTGGTGGTGAGCATAGCCAAGAAGTACATAGGCCGGGGCATGCTCTTTCTGGACCTGATCCAGGAGGGCAACATGGGGCTTATACGGGCGGTGGAGAAGTTCGACTACCGGAAGGGCTATAAGTTCAGCACCTACGCCACCTGGTGGATAAGGCAGGCCATAACCAGGGCCATAGCGGACCAGGCCCGCACCATAAGGATACCGGTGCACATGGTGGAGACCATAAACAAGCTCATAAGGGTATCCCGTTCATTGGTGATGCGGCTTGGCCGGGAGCCATCGGTGGAGGAGATAGCCGCGGAGATGGGGGTTACCGCCGACCGGGTGGAGGAGATCCAGAAGATAGCTCAGGAGCCCGTGTCCTTGGAGACCCCCATAGGGGAGGAGGAGGACAGCCAGCTGGGGGACTTCCTGGAGGACAAGGACCTTCCAAGCCCCGATGAGGCGGCGGCGAACCAGATACTGCGGGAGCAACTGGAGGAGATGCTTGAGGATCTCACGGACAGGGAGAGGGAGGTCTTAAGGCTTCGGTTCGGCCTTGAGGACGGCCATTCCCATACCCTTGAGGAGGTGGGGAAGCGCTTCGGGGTTACCAGGGAGAGGATAAGGCAGATAGAGGCCAAGGCGTTGAGGAAGCTGAGGCACCCCAGCAGGAGCAAGCGGCTGAGGGACTTTCTGGACTAACCAAGTCTCAGGGGTGCCCCGCTAAAGTCAGAGGTCGAGAAGGAGGGATCCCCATGACCCGGACAGCGTTGAAGATCCTTGAGGACTTTGATGGGGAGGACCGGGTGCTTTCCCTTTACATGTCCTTCCAGGGGATGAGCGCCAAGCAGGCCTCCATAGAGCTCAAGAATCGGTCCCGCGGCGTGGACCGGGAGTTCCAGCAGGGACTTTCGAGGGCTCTGGATGAGTTCAGCGACAGGTTTGGGACCTTTAAGGACCCGAGGGCCCCTAGGGGGGTGGCCCTCTTCACCGCCCGGGATGGGGCTTTCGCGGCTTTGGAGCTGCCCAACCCCGTCAATGGGGAGTACGTCATGGATGCCCCGGCCATCCTGCCCGCCGTGAAGGCCTTCTCGCCCTTCCGGGATGCCTGGATGGTGCTCCTCCGCAGGGGGGATGCCAGGATATTCCGCTTTGGACATCGCCTTTCCGAGGCCGATAGGATTTCGGAGGAGATAGTAAGGCCCGTGAGGGACGCGGGGTTCAGGGGAGGTGAGGAGCGTCGGATAGAGCGCAGGTCCGAGACGTCGCTGGGGCGGTTCCTCAAGGACCTCAAGTGGCGGATAAAGGAGCTGGACATGGAGTTTCCCAGCCGGGAGGTTTGGCTTTCCGCCTCAGAGGAGCTTCTGCCCGAGGCTTTGGCTGCACTTCAGGAGACGGGACTTCCGGTGCGTCCCATAAAGCTCAGGGGGGACGACGACCTTCACCGCCTGGAAGAAGACCTCCGGGAGGCCATGGAGAGACGGTTCTTCCAGGAGTCCGAGGAACTGGTGGAGAGGATATTGGAGGGGCCCATCCGTTCCGCCCTGGGGCTTAGGCAGGTCATAGACGCCGTGAACCGCCGGGAGCTCATGAAGCTGGTGATAGAGGACCTGGAGGACCTAAGGGGTGTGAGGTGCGGCTCCTGCGGGGCCTTGGGGATTGACGAGCCCCAATGCCCCCTCTGCGGCGGGGCCATGGGGGAGGAGGAGAACCTGCAGGAGGCCATAGCCCGACGGGCCATCCGGGGAGGCGTCAACGTGGTGGTGCTTGGAAGGCCGTCGGCCATCCGGGAACACCAGGGGATAGGTGGACTGCTCAGAAACCCCCGTTGAGGAGTTGGGGAAGTTTGTAAAGTTGTAAAGCCTCCGCGGATTTGATATACTCCATCGAAGATTGTTAGTGGAGGTACAAGCCTTGCGGGTCGATAAGTTCCTGAAGCTGTCCAGGATAGTTAAGAGAAGGACCGTGGCCCAGGAGATGGCGGAGGCCGGCGCGGTTCGGGTTGCCGGCAGGGTTGCCAAGCCCTCCACGGAGGTTAAGGATGGAGACCTGTTGGAGGTGGATTTCCCCTCCCGTTTCCTCAAGGTCAGGGTGTTGACCGCCGATGAGGCCCAGCTTAAGAGGAAGGCGGCGCCCTTTGAGGTCTTGGAGGACAGGAAGGTTGCCAGGGAGGAGCCCTGGTGACCTTCCTTTTAGCTGTCCGTAAAAAACAAATACTTGTACTTGGAGGTGCTTTTAGTTGAAGAAGATAATCAACACCGACAAGGCTCCCGGTGCCATAGGTCCCTACAGCCAGGGCATCTGCGCCGGCCAGTTTTTCTTCTTCTCCGGTCAGATCCCTTTGGATCCCGTAACCGGCGAGATGGTGGGTTCCGATGCGGCCTCTCAGGCGGAGAGGGTGCTTGAGAACGTGAAGGCCCTTTTGGAGTCCCAGGGGCTGAGCTTCAAGGACGTGGTGAAGAGCACCGTTTTCATCACCGACATGGCCAACTTCGCGGCGGTCAACGAGGTCTACTCCCGTTACTTCACCGAGGACCATCCTGCCAGGTCTTGCGTGGCGGTGGCTGCGCTGCCCAAGGGTGCGCTGGTGGAGATCGAGGTGATAGCCTACAAGGGCTGATCGGTCCATGAGGGTTGCGGAGCCTACGGTAGAAAGGCTTGTCCAATATTACCGCCTCCTGGGGCAGCTCAGGGAGGAGGGGCGGTTGGTGGTGTCTTCCCAGCAGATGGGTGAGATGCTGGGGATAAAGGCCAGCCAGGTTAGAAAGGACCTGTCCTACTTCGGCGAGATAGGCAAGCGGGGGGTGGGTTACCACGTGGATCGTCTCTACGACCACGTGAGCGGCATCCTTTCGTCCCCCGGGGTTTGGCGTATAGGCCTTGTGGGGGTGGGGCACCTGGGCTACGCCCTTCTGGGGCATTCCGCCTTCCGGAGCGAGAAGTTCAGGATAGAGGCCCTTTTTGACGTTGACCCCTCCAAGGTGGGGCAGGTGATAAACGGGGTTGAGTGCTATCACCTGAATGAGATGCCTCAGGTGGCCCGGGATAAGGACATCAAGGTCCTCATCCTCACGGTGCCCGGCTCCTCCGCCCAGGCCTGCGTCGACATGGCGGTGAACAGCGGCGTCATAAGGGGGATACTCTCCTTTGCCCCCACCGCCCTGGTGGCCCCGGACCACATCCTGGTCTACCGGGTGGACATATCGGTGGAGTTGGAGAAGCTGCTGTTCTTCCTTAAGGGCGGCGGTGTTTGAGGCCGAACCCGGTCGTGGTAAAATCTTTCGCGTGCGCTCCAGCGCGGGGCGCACGCAAAATTTTTTGACTTTGGGAGGGGTATCCTTTGGGTAACCAGCAGCAGGGTCTTTTGGGTATGTTGATGCCTTTGGCGCTATTTGTGGTGATATTTTATTTCCTCATCATCCGTCCCCAGAAGAAGAAGCAGAAGGCCCACGAGGAGATGCTGGCCTCCATAAGCCGGGGCGATAAGGTTGTAACCGCCGGCGGTTTCTTCGGAACCGTGAGGGACATCCTGGACGACAGCTTCATAATAGAGGTGGCCGACGGGGTTAAGATGAGGATCCTCAAGGGATCCATATCCTACAAGAGGACCCCCGAAGGGGAGAAGCCCAAGAAGCAGGACGCCGCTTCCCAGGCGGAGCAGAAGGACAAGGACTGATCCCCGGCCTTTTAAAAGCAAGGGGCCGAGAGCTTTAAGGAGGACGAGGGAAGATGATGAAGAGGGACTTCTGGCGGTTGGGCCTGGTGGTGCTGGTGGCCGTGGCTGCCGCGCTGGTGGCCTTTCCGCTGGATGGAAGGATACGGCTGGGGTTGGACCTGAAGGGCGGGTCTCAGATACTGCTGAGGGCAAAGGGAACCCCAGATAACCCCCTTACGGAGGACGGGGTCCAGCGGCTTCTGGCTGTGCTTAGGAACCGTATAGACCAGTACGGGGTGGTGGAACCTCAGATACAGCGGCAGGGCAGCGACAGGATACTGGTGCTCCTGCCCGGCGTGGAGGATCCGGAGGCGGCGTTGGACCTGATAGGCAAGACCGCCCTCTTGGAGTTCCGGCCGGTGCTTGGGGCGTCGGAGGAGCTTCCCCCTGGGCCGGAGCGTAAGAACTACGAGAGCGACGAGGCCTACAACGCCGCCAAGGCCAGATGGGAGGCCATAAAGGCCCAGGCGGATAAGGCGGCGGAGGAGCTCAAGAAGTCCGCTCCCGAGGGCAGCCTGGTGGCCAGGGGCGAGGACGGCAGGGTGTACCTGTTGGGAAGGCCCTATCTAACCGGCAAGGAGCTCAAGGACTCCCGAACCAACTTCGACCAGTTTGGAAGGCCCGTGGTGTCGCTGAAGTTCAACGACCGGGGCACCAAGCTCTTCGACGAGGCCACCGCCCAGAACGTTGGCAAGCAGATAGCCATAGTGCTGGACGGCGTGGTGGTTTCCGCCCCGGTGGTCCAGGAGCGGATCCGCGGCGGGGAGGCCCAGATATCTGGCCGATTCACCGAGGCGGAGGCCAAGAGGCTGGCCATAATGCTAAGGGCAGGAGCCCTTCCGGTTGGGGTTGAGGTCATGGAGAACCGCTCTGTGGGTCCCACCCTGGGGGCCGACTCCATAAGACAGGGTATAAGGGCGGGGCTCATAGGGGCCGGTTTGGTGGCGGCCTTCATGCTGGTCTACTACGGTCTTTTGGGCTTAGCCGCCGATGTGGCCCTTGGGGTTGCCATAACGATGCTGCTTGCCGCCATGGTGCTTCTCAAGTCCACCCTGACCCTTCCCGGAATCGGAGGCATCATCCTGACCATAGGCATGGCGGTGGACGGCAACATCCTCATATACGAGAGGATAAAGGAGGAGCAGAGGTCCGGTAAGACCCTGATGGCCTCCTTGGACGCGGGGTTCCGGAAGGCCCTTACGGTCATCCTGGACTCCAACATAACCACCCTGATAGCAGCGGCGGTGCTGTTCTACTTCGGCACCGGACCCATACGGGGATTTGCTGTGACCCTCAGCATCGGCGTTGTGTCGTCGGTGTTCTGCAACGTGGTGGTCACAAGGGCCATCCTGCAGTTCATGATGGGCCGGCGAAGGGCCGCCGCGTAAGGGAACGGAGGTTTCTTCCATGACTATCAAGACCCACGATTTAAAGATACCCTTCATGGGGCTAAGGCGCGTGGCCCTTGGCGTGAGCCTCATCGCGGTCCTGCTGAGCCTCTTCCTGGTGGCCATCAAGGGGCTTAACCTTGGGGTGGACTACACCGGCGGCGTGCTGATGCAGGTTGAGACCCCGAAACCCGCGGAAGTCGGGGAGATAAGGTCCGCGGTTTCCTCCAAGGTGAGCGGGGAGCCCATAATCCAGGCCTTCGGCCCTAAGGACTTCCTCATCCGACTTAAGAGCGTCTCCGATTCGGAGAGGAGGGCGGCACTGGAGGTTATGAGGGATAGGTTCGGAGAAGTGAAGGTTCTCAAGCTTGAGACTGTGGGCCCCGTGGTGGGCTCCGAGCTCAAAGGACAGGCCATTATAGCCCTGGCCCTGGCGCTTGGGGGCATTCTGCTTTACATGGCCTTCCGCTTCAAGTTCCGCTTCGGCGTGGCGGCGGTGCTGTCGCTGGTGCACGATGTGGCCATAATGCTCGGAGTGTACAGCCTGACGGGCCGTGAGGTGTCGGTTTCCTTCATAGCCGCGGTGCTGACCGTGGTTGGTTACTCCCTTAACGACTCCATAGTGGTCCTCGACCGGGTGAGGGAGAACTGGAAGGACGTCTCCCGCAGGGGAGTACTCCAGGTCATAGATGACTCCATAAACCAGACCCTGTCTCGCACCATAAACACGTCGCTTACCACCCTTTTGCCGGTGCTAGCCATGTTCTTCCTGGGAGGAGACGTGATCTCCAACTTCGCCTTTGCCTTCCTGGTGGGCATCGGAGTGGGTACCTACAGCTCCATCTACATAGCCGGCGCCATACTGGCGGAGTGGTATCTCAAGTCCCCCGCCAAGGACTAAGCGTGGCGGTTTAAAGCGTTCATTGGGGGTCCGGAAAACCGTTTGGGGTCCGGACCCCTTGCGTTTTATCCTTGAATGTTTCCTTACCCCCGAAGTTGGTTTATCATAGGATCCCAAAGGATTATGGGATTACCATGTTTCATGGGGAGGGGTTTTATGAAGAGCTACACCTTGGCCATAGCGATTTCAATGCTCCTTTCGGCGGTATATGCATTCCAGAACGCTTCGTCCGTCACGGTCAGGTTCCTGTTCTTGGAGAGATCGCTCCCCCAGGGCATATGGGAGGTCCTTCTGTTCTCCGCCGGGGTGGTGCTCATGTGGGTGTTCTCCCTTGTGGCGATGCTGGAGATGAGGGGAAAGCTGAAGGGCAGGATAAAGGACCTGGAGGATAAGGTCCGGGGGCTTGAGGAGGAGAAGAGGTCTCTTCTGGAGGCCCTGGGAAGGTCCGGCGGGGCCAACAGGCCCTCCGCCCAGGCATTGGACGAGGCCCCTTACGGCCAAAGAGACGGGGAAGAAGGGAAGACAGAGATAGAATAATGGTTCTGTGTGGAATGGATAAGATAAAGCTGGTTCCCCGAAGCGGAGATCGGGCCCCATCGGGGAACCTTGGTCCTTTGTTGGGCTCCATAGCTGCCATGCGTGGCGTAGATGAGGAGGGGTTTCTTCGATGGCTGTGCTCCGACCTGGAGGACCAGCTTAAGGGGATTCCCCTTAACGAGCAGGAGCGCAGGGCCTTTGACCTGATATCCAAGGTCAGGCCCGGCGACAGGGTCATCATATACGGCGATTACGACGTGGACGGACTGTCCGCCACCACCTTGGCGTTGGAGATGATGTTGGAGCGGGGAGCTGCGGTACGCTACTTCATACCCCATCGATGTCATGAGGGGTACGGCTTCCACCTGTCCACCGCAAGGCGCATAGCGATGAAGGGCTGTGACCTTTTGTTGGTGGTGGACTGCGGGACCAAGGATGTGGAAGCCCTTGACGCAATAGCTTCCGCAGGCATACCTACGGTGGTATTTGACCACCATCTTCCCGGCGAAGCGTTGCCCCAAGGCGTGCTGGTGAATCCCCACTGTTTTGATGAGCCGTCTCAGCTTTCCGCCCTCTGTGCCACCGGGGTGCTCTGGGCTTGGATATGGAGGACCTCCATCCTGGATCGGTCCTGGGTCATGGGAAGGCTTGATCTGGCGTGTCTTGCCACGGTGGCGGACTGCATGGACCTGTCGGTGCCCCTAAACCGCTGCATCGTCCGAGAGGGGCTTGAGGTTATAAGAAGGTCCGCCCGCAGGGGGATAGGGGTTCTTTTGTCCAAGCTTGGGGTGGACAGGGAAGGTATTGACGAGGAAGTCCTCTCCATGAAGGTCATACCCTGCCTTAACGCACCGGGCCGGCTGGGGCTGGCGGAGGACGCGGTGCGGCTCCTTTACCCCGGCCGCGACCCGGTGGAGGGCCTTGCGGATCGGGTGGTGTCGATGAACGAGGAGAGGCGTCGCCTCTCTTCCATGATAATGAAGGACACCCAGGAGGATGCCAACAGGCACGTTTACCACGGACCTAACTGGCCGGTGGGGGTGCTCAGCAGCGTGGCAAGCCGCCTGTGCTGTGAGAGGGGCCGGCCCGTGGCGCTGGTTGCCCCAACGGACGGAGGCCTTAGGGGCACCTTGAGGATACCCAACGGATCCGGGGACGCGGTGGGGCTGCTTTCCCGCATATCGAACCACCTTAGCGCCTTTGGCGGACACAGGTACGCCGCGGGTTTTTCCGTGGAGGTGGAGAACTGGGACTTTGTGAGGGATAAGCTGGAGGGGTTGTTGAGGGAGATCCCCTCCGAGGATCGGCGGATAGAGGCCCTCGACTGGCCCCTTGCCATGGTGGGGCAGGAGATGGAGGAGGACATCGCCAGGCTCAAGCCCTTTGGGATGGGCAACCCCTCCCCCCTGCTGTTCCACCGGGGGGGGTTTTCGGTGGAGCCCATGGGCAAGACCGGCCGGGTTAGCCGCCTCGTCGCCTCAGGCCGAGAGCTGGTGGCCTTCGCGCCTCCCGCGGAACTAGAGGGGCTGGACGTCGTGGGGTTTGTGTATCGTCCCAAGCTTGAGTACTGGAGGGGCAGGAGGCGCCTCAAGCTGTACCTTGAGCGGGCCGTCCTCGAGGGCCCGGGGGGGGGAGTCCGTTGAAACCGTCCCATCAATATGGCAGTTCATCCCAGCCCATGGCCCAGGAGAGGGGCATAAGGGCCCTCATGGAGGGGTTCATAGGCAGGATGCCGGAGGACCACCGAGTGGGCTCCGTCAGGATCCCCCTGCAGGAGCTTTGGAGCAAGGCGTCGAAGTACATGGATCGCCAGGACCTGATGAAGCTGGGGGAGGCGCTGGTCTTCGCCGCCAACGCCCACAGGGATCAGAAAAGGCACAGCGGTGAGCCATATGTGGTGCACTCAATAAGTGTGGCGGCCATCCTTGCGGACATGGAGCTTGACGTGGACACGTTGTGCGCCGCCCTTCTCCATGACGTGCTGGAGGACACGGACATAGGCAAGGATGAGATGCAGAGCCGCTTCGGCGAGGACGTGGTGACCATGGTGGACGGGGTCACCAAGCTGGGGAAGCTTGCCTTCAAGTCCATGGAGGACTACCAGGCGGAGAACCTGCGGAAGATGTTCCTGGTGATGGCAAAGGACATAAGGGTGGTCCTCATAAAGCTGGCGGACCGGCTCCACAACATGAGGACCCTTCAGGCCCACCGGAGGGACAAGCAGATAACCATAGCCAAGGAGACCCTGGAGATATACGCCCCCTTGGCCCATCGGCTTGGGATATACAACGTCAAGCGGGAACTGGAGGACCTGTGTTTTAAGATCCTGGAGCCCGAGGTCTACTACGAGATCCGCCGCCGGGTGCGGAAGAAGCTGCCCGAGCGGGAGGCCATAATAAAGCAGGCTTTGGACGTGCTTCAGCAGAAGCTGAAGGAGGAGGGCATCGAGGCCTCCTTGAGCGGAAGGCCCAAGCACTTTTACAGTATATACGAGAAGATGCGTCGTAAGAACCTGTCCCTGGAGCAGCTCTACGACCTTTTGGCCTTGAGGGTTGTGGTGGGCACCGTTGCGGAGTGCTACCAGGTGTTGGGCCTTGTGCACACCATATGGAAGCCAATACCGGGCCAGTTCGATGACTACATAGCGAACCCCAAGAGCAACATGTACCAGTCCCTTCACACCACCGTCTTGGGCCCCAGCGGGGAGCCCTTGGAGGTGCAGATAAGGACCTGGGAGATGCATTGGCTTGCGGAGTACGGCATAGCCGCCCACTGGCACTACAAAGAGGGCAAGCGGCGGGTGGACCAGATAGACCAGAAGCTTTCCTGGATAAGGCAGGTCTTGGAGTCTCAACAGGAGGGGTCCCCGTCGGAGTTTTTGGATAACCTTAAGACCGACGTGCTCACCTCAGAGGTGTTGGTTTTCACCCCGAAGGGGGACGTGGTGTCCCTCCCCAACGGCTCCACCCCCATAGACTTCGCGTACGCCATCCACACGGAGGTGGGGCACAAATGCGTTGGCGCCATGGTCAACGGCCGCATCGTGCCCATGGACTACAAGCTGTCCAACGGGGACATAGTGAGGGTGCTCACCTCCCCGCAGGGGAAGCCCTCCAGGGATTGGCTTAAGATAGCCAGGAGCAACCGTACCAGGAACAAGATAAAGTCCTACTTCCGCCAGCAGGACCGGGCGGAGAGGGAGGAGCGGCTTGAGAGGGGAAAGGACCTGCTGCAGAAGGAGCTGCTCCGGCGGGCTCCCTCTTCGTCGGTTACCCTGGACATGATAATGCCCCAGCTCAACCAGCTGGCCCACGACATTGGATACTCATCAGGGGAGGACCTGATCCTGGCGGTGGGCTCCGGCAACCAGACCCCGTCGGGGGTGCTTTCCAGGGTGTCCCTTGATAAGTTCGAGCGGGAGAAGCCCGAGGAGAGGGAGAACCTTCAGGAGGTCACCATAGTTCCCGCCCAGCCCCTTCGGAAGGAAGTGGACGCGGAGATAGTGGTGGAGGGGGCCGAGGGGGTGCTTGTGTCCCTGGCCCAGTGCTGCAGGCCCGTGCCGGGGGATCCCATAACCGGAAGCGTGACCAAGAGCCGGGGCATAACGGTGCACCGGTCCGACTGCCCGAACGTGAAGTCCAAGGACCAGGAGAAGCTGGTGGCCGTGTATTGGGGTAAGCCAAAGACCAAATACGTGGCCCGGATCCTGGCGGAGGGCTTTGACAGGCCCGGCCTGTTCTCGGACGTCACGTCCGCCATATCGGTTATGGACGGCTCCCTTGTGGGTGTAAAGGCCAACGTGATAGGCAACGCCAAGGCGAGGATGATACTGGAGGTCATGGTGAACGACCTTGAGCACCTGTACAGGATAATGGGCAAGGTGGGGTTGGTTAACGGCATCTCGGGAGTTCAGCGGGGGTGATCTGTTGAGGGTTGTTCTTCAGAGGGTGTCCATGGCCAGGGTAAGGGTGGATGGCCAGGTGGTGGGGGAGATAGGGCCTGGGGTATGCCTGCTGGTGGGTTTTTCCCCCAGGGACTCCCAGGAGGACGTTGATTGGATGGCGGATAAGGTGGTGAACCTCAGGATATTCGAGGATTCCAGCGGGAAGCTCAACCTGCCGCTGTCCGAATCGGATCACGGGATCCTGGTGGTGTCCCAGTTCACCCTCTATGGGGATTGCGTGAAGGGCCGAAGGCCCTCCTTCTCCGAGGTGGCTCCTCCGAACCTGGCGGTGGAGCTTTACGACCGCTTCGTCGGCGCCCTAAGGAGCCGGCATCCATTGGTTCGAACCGGGGTTTTTCAGGCCCACATGGCGGTGGAGCTTGTGAACGACGGGCCCGTTACGTTGATAATAGATTCCGATAGGAGGGGTTCTTCCCGATGAGCTTTACGGTTAGGCGGTTCCCCTTGGGGGAGCTGTGGACCAACTTCTACCTGGTTTTCGATGCCGAAGGCCTTGCGGTGGGGATAGATCCCGGAGGGGACTGTCCGGAGGTGTTGGATTTCATGGAGGAGACCGGGCTTCGGCTTCATTGGATAATGCTGACCCACGGCCATTGGGACCACATGGAGGGGTTGGGCTGTCTTAGGAAGGCCGCCGTCGAAGGCCTTGCGGTGCATAGGTTGGACGGCAGGGCTCTCACGGATCCCGCCGTAAACCTGTCGCAATACTTGGGCTCCCAGGGGGCCTTCGACCCTGCGGAGCGGCTCCTGGAGGATGGGGACGAGCTCTCAGTAGGTTACATGAGCATAAGGGTTCTTCACACCCCAGGGCACACCCCCGGCAGCTGCTGCTTCCTGGTTGAGTCTGGAAACTCCAGGGCCCTGTTCTCCGGGGACACCCTGTTCGCCAGGAGCATAGGCAGGACCGACCTGCCCGGGGGGGATGACGGGGCCTTGCGGGAATCGCTGGCGCGTCTTGCCCGACTGGAGGACTCGCTCAAGGTCTACCCAGGGCACGGCCCGGAGACCACCATAGGGGAGGAGCGCGCTAAGAACCCCTTCTGGCCTCGATAGGGCCGTTGTGCTTCCACCACCTATGAGGTATTCTCATCATCGGGGGAATCCAAGGAGGTTTCCCCGGTTCTTTTGTGCCCTTTGATGGGGACTTGGATATGATCTTTGGAGGGGTTTTTGTGTTTAGATTTCTTGGTTTCTTGAGCGATGACCTTGGAATAGATCTTGGTACCGCCAACATGGTGGTGTACGCCTCCAAGAGGGGGATCGTGTTCAACCAACCCTCCGTGTTGGCCACCAGGAGGACCGGCCGGAAGGGGCAGAAGGAGGTGCTGGCGGTGGGGTCCGAGGCCAAGTGCATGATCGGCAAGACCCCCGCCGGCGTGGACACCATAAGGCCTCTCCAGCACGGCGTAATAGCGGATTTTGAGATGACGGAGCTCCTGATAAGGCACGCCATGGATAAGGCCTTAGGGGGCCGTCGGCTTTTCTCCCACCCAAGGGCCATAGTATCGGTTCCAGCCTGCGTTACCGAGGTGGAGAAGAAGGCGGTGGTGGACGCCACCTTAAGGGCCGGGGCCCGGGAGGCCATGGTGGTTGAGGAGCCGTTGGTGGCGGCCCTGGGAGCTGGGCTTCCAATAAACGAGCCTAGGGGCAACATGATAGTGGACATCGGCGGCGGCACCAGCGAGGTGGCGGTGTTGTCCTTAGGTGGAATAGTGGTGAAGGATTCGATCCGCATGGCGGGGGACGAGATGGACAACGCCATAGTGGAGATGATGAAGCAGAACTACGCCCTCTCCATAGGCCAGACCACCGCGGAGGAGATAAAGTTTGCCTTGGGGTCTGCGGTGCCCCTGGAGCAGGAGCTGGAGATGGAGGTCAAGGGCAGGGACCTGATGGACGGCCTTCCAAAGGTCATAAGGGTCACCTCCACGGAGGTGAGGGAGGCCCTGTCGCCTATCATAGAGGGTATAGAGGAGATCCTGAGGAACGTTTTGGAGAGGACCCCTCCGGAGCTGGTGAAGGACATAGTGGACCAAGGGTTGGTGCTTACCGGCGGAGGGGCGAACCTAAGGGGGCTCAACATACGCCTCGCGGACTCCTTGAACGTCCCGGTGCACCTGGCGGAGCAGCCGCTTTTTTCCGTGGCCCTTGGCCTTGGAAGGATGCTTAAGGACCGGGATTTTTCCAGGAAGGTCTTATCCGCGGAGGTAAGCTCCTTATAGGGGCCGTGGTCTTAGATGAGACGCTTTGAGCCCCTCTGGCTGCACGGACTTAGCGCCACGCTGGCGGGGCTGTTGCTGCTCCTTTGGAGCCTCAACTTCCCGGTGGCCAAGGTGTTTGGGGGTCCCTTTGCGAACCTGTTGAGCTGGCCCGAGAGCCCTGCCCTTCAGGGGCGGCTGGTGCTGCAGGCCTTTACGGGGTGGCTGATAGAGAGGAAGGACCTGAAGGACCGCCTTAGGGAGCTGGAGGCGGAGAACCTGGCCATGAGAAGGATGCTCAGCGTCCCCCATGGTGGGCGTCCTGCGGCCCTGCCGGGCCTTTTGCCAGCCCTGGTGACGCTCCGCTACCCGGAGGCCTGGTGGTCTGAGATCAGGATAGACAAGGGCAGCTCCCATGGGGTTGTGCCGGGTTTGCCGGTGCTGTCGGACGGGTATCTGGTAGGGGTGGTGTCCTCCGTGGAGAGCCACAGTTCCTGGGTTAGGCTTTTGACCTCCCAAGAGTCCATGGTGGCGGTGGTGGTGGACCAGACCAGGGACCTTGGGGTTTTGGGCGGCGACGGCATGGGCAGGATGTACCTGCAGTACCTTCCACCGGACCGGGAGATAACCAGGGACATGACCATATCCACCGCCCTCATGGGGGACAGGATGCCGCCGGGCATACCGGTGGGCAAGGTGCTCTCCAAGGACCGGGAGTCCGGGGGATTTGTGGTATATAACGTTGCCCTCATGGCCCATATGACCCAGCTATATTGGGTGGACGTGATGATAGACGGTGGTTCCCGATGACGGTGGTTCTTCTGTGGCTGCTTCAGGACATGCTTCAGGTGCTCTTCATGGGATTTTTCCTGGTGCCGGACCTGTTCTTCATAGGGCTTCTGAAGCTGTCCATAGGCCGGAGGGAAGTGCCCTTCCAGTGGCCCATTTGGGCCGCCCTGTTGGGAGGGGTTCTTTGGGATCTGAGGTGGACCAGCGTGGTGGGGCTTACCGGGGCCATGCAGGCCTTGGTGCTCACCATCGCAAGGGCGTTGTGGGACAGGACCCCTTCGCCGGGCAGGACCCCGCTTCTTTGGGTGGTCCTTGCCTGCTCCTCCCAGCTCGCCCTTGGGGTGGTAAGGCTTATGCTTTGGGGTGATTCAAGCCTTGCGGCGTTCAGGATGCTGTTGATTCAGCAGCTGACCGCCATGCCCTTGGTGCTGGTTTACGCCTTGGCGGTGCTCTTCCGGGGGAGGGCCTATGACTAAGGGTTTTGAGCGGTTCTACATGGACCGGCGCCTGCAGCACCTTAGGGCCCTGATGGTGGCGTTGCTCCTGATGCTCATAGGAGGGCTTGCGTACTTTCAGATCCTTAAGGGGGACCAGTACGTGGAGCTGGCCTCCAGGAACCGTCTCCGGGTGGTGAGGCTCTCCCCCCCAAGGGGGGTCATAAGGGATGCTAACGGGGTGCCCCTTGCGGTCAACGTGAGGACCTTCGACGTTAAGGCTTATCCCATGGACCTTCAGAAGGACGGCAACCTGGAAAGGGTGGCCGCGCTTTTCCAGAGGAAGGGCATACCCATGGATCCCGCGTCCCTGGCGGAGTCGGTGGAGAAACAGTACGTGGCCCCTTACAGGGCGGTGAGCGTGGCTAGCAACCTAACCCTGGCCCAGGTGGCGGACCTTATGGGGGAGGAGGAGTTTCGTGGGTTGCTCTTCCCATTTCCGGTGTGGAGGAGGGTTTACCCCGCCGGCGACCTGGTGGCCCACGTGGTTGGTTACGTGGGAGAGGTGACCAGGGAGGAGCTTGAGGAGCTTGAGGACCCCAGATACCAGGGGGGGGACGTGATCGGGAAGAACGGCATAGAGGCCTGGTATGAGCAGGAGCTCCGGGGCGAAGTGGGTGAGGACGCGGTGGAGGTGGACGCCAGGGGCCGAAGGCTGAAGGACGTGTCCCACGTGGAGCCGGTTCGAGGAAAGGACGTCAAGCTTACGCTGGACCTAGGGGCTCAGCGGCTCGCGGCGGACCTCATGAAGGGGCAGAGGGGCGCTCTCATCGCCATGGACGTGAGGGACGGCAGCGTGAAGGTGCTTTTTTCGTCCCCCACCTTTGATCCCAATCCCCTTACCTGGGGCATATCCTCCAAGGAATGGAGGGTCCTCATTACCGACAGGGACAGGCCCATGATGAACCGGGCGGTGAGCGGGACTTACCCCCCCGCCTCCACCTTCAAGGTGGTGACCGCCATAGCCGCGTTGGAGGAGGGGGTGGTAAGCCGCTCTACCACCGTGTACTGTCCAGGCCACTTCACGTTGGGCAACAGGACCTTCAACTGTTGGAAGAAGAGCGGACACGGCACCGAGGACCTCACCAGGGCGCTTCGCGACTCGTGCGACGTGTATTTCTACCAGGTGGGGGTGTGGCTTGGCATAGACCGGCTTTTGAAGTGGGCGTCCCTCCTTGGGGTGGGTTCCAAGACCGGCATAGACATAACCGGGGAAGCGGAGGGCAACATAGCGGGGCCTAAGTGGAAGAGGGCCCGGTTTAAGGAGCCCTGGTACAAGGGGGATACGGTAAACTACTCCATAGGCCAGGGATTCCTGTTGATGACCCCCCTTCAGGTCTTAAGGATATACGCCGCCATAGCCAACGGGGGCTATCTGGTGACCCCGCACCTCAATTCCGAAGCCCCCCACGTGGAGAAGGACCTTAGGATACCGCGTTTTGGGTTGGAGGCCATGCGAAGGGGGCTTGAAGAGGTGGTCAACAGCGGTACCGGAAGGCGCGCCGCCGCCTTTGGGGTGTCAGTGGCGGGAAAGACCGGCACCGCCCAGAACCCCCATGGGGACGATCACGCCTGGTTTGTGGGCTACGCTCCAAGGGAGAACCCCAGGTACGTGGCCATAGCCATAGTGGAGGCCGGGGGGCACGGTTCCTCCGCCGCGGCTCCGCTGGTGGGGCAGGTTTTAGCTTACCTGGTCAAGAACGAAAATCCTTTAAGGGGGGCGTCTCGGTGATCCAACTTAAGGGCATGAGCGGGGGGTTGCGCTGCATAATCCCCGAGGGGCTTCCGGACAAGGACATACCATCGGCCCTGGATGAGCTGGTGTCCCATGGGGAACAGATGCTCAAAGGGGCGGAGGTGGTGGTGGACTTCGAGGGCCGGAGGGTGGACGGGGATCTCTTGTGTCTTATCATGAAGCGGCTCATATGGCCCATGGGGATGAGGGTGGCGGCATGGAGGTCCCTTCACGGGGAAAGCCTGGACCTTCTGAAGGGCGCCGGGCTTCCGGTGGAGGAGCCCCGTTTCAGCCTCCAGAATAGGCAGCCCCAGTTTGGACAGCTTCCCGCCATGAGGCTTAGACGGTCCCTACGCTCGGGCCAGCGGGTGGAGCACCGGGGAGACGTGATAGTGGAGGGCAACGTTAACGACGGGGCCGAGGTTTTGGCGGAGGGAAGCGTGATGGTGTTGGGCCGCCTCCAGGGGCTGGTGCACGCCGGGGTGGGAGGAGACGAGGAAGCCGCGGTTTACGCCAGGGTCTTCGAGGCCCCTCAGGTGCGGGTGTGCTTCAAGGTGGGATCCATTGACAGGGATAATCCCTGGTGGGGCAAGCCAGCGGTGGTGTTCCTGGAGGACGGGGCGGTGGTGGTGTCCGACTGGCCGCAGGTTTAGCCGGGGCCGTTCCCTCCTTGGCGGGGAATGGGTCCCCTTAAGGCTTTATAGATTTGTTGGGGGGGAATGAGAATTGGGTAAGGTGGTAGTGGTTACCTCGGGCAAGGGTGGGGTTGGCAAGACCACCACCACCGCCAACCTGGCGGTGGCGTTGGCCAAGATGGGCCGTCGAGTGGTGGCCATCGACGGGGACATAGGGTTGAGGAACCTGGACCTGGTGATGGGGCTTGAGAACCGGATAGTCTACACCCTGGTGGATGTGGTGGAAGGGGCTTGCAGGCTCAACCAAGCGATGGTGAAGGACAAGCGGGTGGACAACCTGTACATGATACCCGCGGCCCAGACCAGGACGAAGGACGCGGTTAGCGCCGAACAGATGGAGGGCTTATGTTCCGAGCTTCGGCAGGACTTTGATTACGTCCTGGTGGACAGCCCCGCGGGGATAGAGGCGGGTTTCAGGAACGCCGCCCATGGGGCAGATGAGGCCCTGGTGGTGACCACCCCGGAGGTATCGGCGGTGCGGGATGCGGACAGGATAATAGGACTCCTGGAGTCCATGGGCAAGTCCCCCATAAGGTTGGTAATAAACCGCATAAGGCCCCACATGGTGAAGAAAAAGGACATGTTGAGCGTGGAAGACGTCCTGGAGGTCTTGGCGGTGGACCTCATCGGGGTGGTGCCCGACGATGAGTCGGTGGTAACCTCCAGCAACCGGGGAGAGCCCCTTACACTGGGGGAGAGTTCCCCCGCCGCCATGGCCTTCAGGGATCTTGCCATGCGGCTGGAGGGGCAGCAGGTTCCGTTCCCCCCCCTGGAGGATCATCATGGGGAAGGGATAATAGCCAAGTTCAAGAGGATATTCAAGGGTTGAGGGGGCGGTGGGCCATGGGATTGCTTGACAGGCTCTTCAGGGGAAGCTCTAATTCCGGCGTCACCGCCAAGGAGCGCCTGCAGCTGGTTCTCATCCACGACAGGAGCGACATATCCCAGGAGATGATGGAGAACCTAAGGCGGGATCTGATATCGGTGATAAGCAAGTACATGGAGATCGACGAGAACAAGATAGAGCTTGAGCTGGAGAAGGAGGAGCGGTCGGTGGCGCTGGTGGCCAGCATACCGGTGGTAAACGTGAGGCGCTGCGGGAGGACCGGAAACGCCAGATGCTGAAGGGTCCCAGTTGGGATGAGATGCGCAAGGGGATGGACCTGCCCCTTTGGTTTATCATGCTGGCCCTCTTCGGGCTAGGCATAATGGCCCTGTTCAGCGCTTCCCTGGGGGTAAGGAAGGCCAATTACGGGTTCCCGTTGAAGCAGGCCCTATGGGGGCTTCTTGGAATGGGGGCGTACTTCGGGGTGATGGCCTTGGGTTACCGGAAGGCCGTTGAGGAGTCCCACAGGGTGTATGGAGCCACGCTGTTCCTGCTTCTCTTGGTGTTGGTGATGGGGCACACCGCCAAGGGGGCCCAAAGCTGGTTCTCCTTGGGTCCAGTAAGGCTTCAGCCCTCGGAGTTCGGGAAGATAGGGCTGGCGCTGTTCATGTCAAGGCACCTTTGCAGGTTTCCCCCGGAGGACCTTAAGTCCCTGGGGTTGGCCCTGGGCGCTTCGGGCATATCGCTGGTGTTGCTCCTGTTGCAGCCTGACCTTGGCAGTTCCCTTGTCTACTGCGTCATGATAGGGGCAGGGTTCTGGGTGGCGGGGATCAAACCCAAGTACATGGCCTCCATGACGGCGTTGGGGCTGTCCATGCTTCCCCTGGCGTGGGGCTTCCTCAAGCCCTATCAAAAGATGCGGCTCATGGTCTTCATAGATCCCAAGGTGGACCCCCTTGGGGCGGGTTACAACGTGATCCAGTCCAGGATCGCCGTGGGGTCCGGGGGGTTGTGGGGAAAGGGCTTCCTGGAGGGTACCCAGGGGAGGCTGCACTTCCTGCCCGAGGCCCACACGGACTTCATCTTTAGCGTGTTCTCCGAGGAGTTCGGTTTTTTGGGGGGGCTTTTGGTGGTCCTCCTCTTCGCTGCCCTGATATGGAGGATTTTCTTCGTGGCCGCGGCGGCCAAGGACCTTAGGGGCAAGGTGCTGTGCTCCATGGTGGCCGCCTGGATCTTCTTTCAGGCCTTCGAGAGCATGGCCATGAGCATGGGGCTTGCGCCGGTGACGGGACTTCCCCTTCCCTTCTTCAGCTACGGCGGAAGCTCCCTTTTGGCGGAGTTCTTAGCCCTGGGGCTCGTGCAGAGCGTGGCGGTCCAGACCAGTTTGGAGCGTTTTGACTGAGCTATTCCCTATCCCCTTGGGGCTTGCCCCTTCGCGCCGCGGCCCTTCCGATCCGCTAAGGCCCCCTCAAGGACGCCCTTGGGCGATGGCGGGTTTCTTGGAGGTTGAAAAGTCAAAAATGAAAAATGAAAAACCGTCCCCTTGAGGGACTTTGGAGGAATTGATACATGGGTTTTATCGATACGGAGGATCGCCGGTGGCCCCTTTGGGCGTCGGTGAAGCGCCCCGCCAGGTACGTTGGCGGGGAGTACGGTCTTATTCCCCCTAAGGAGGGGGACGGGATAGTGCGCATATGTCTGGCCTTTCCGGACGTGTACGAGGTGGGTATGAGCTACCTTGGGTTCCAGATCTTCTACGGCCTTCTCAAGGAGCTGCCCAAATCCGACGTCGAGAGGGTTTACTGCCCTTGGGTGGACATGGAGAAGGCCATGCGGGACCGGGGCGAGCCCTTGGGTTCCCTTGACACTGGCCGGCCGCTGAAGGACTTCCACGCCGTGGCCTTCACCCTCCAGTACGAGCTTTCGTACACCAACATACTCACCATGTTGGACCTTGGCGGGATACCACTTAGGAGCTCCGACAGATCCGACCAAGACCCGCTGGTCCTGGCGGGAGGCCCCGGGGCCTTTGTGGCGGAGCCCCTGGCGGATCACGTGGACGCCTTTTTCGTTGGGGACGGGGAGGTCCTGTGGCCCAAGGCAGTGGATGCCTTAAGCGCCGCCATGGGGATGCCGAGGGAAGAGCGCCTTAGGGCCCTTGCCTCCATAGATGGGGTTTACGTGCCATCCCTTTGGAATGGTGAGGCGGTAAGGCGGCAGGTGCTGTTGGATCTGGACGGGGGTTTTTATCCCAGGAGGATGATAGTACCATCCTGCGGGATCGTTCACGATCGGGTGGCGGTGCAGGTCTTTCGGGGCTGCACCAGGGGCTGTCGGTTCTGTCAGGCGGGGATGATAGACCGCCCGGTGAGGGAGCGCAGCGGGGACTCCATCGTTGAGCAGGTCAGGGAGCTATTGGACTTCACCGGTTGGGAGGAGGTGGGGTTTCTCTCCCTTGCCACCTGTGACTGGAGCCATCTTTGCGAGGTGATGGAGAAGCTTAAACCCTTGCTCAACCAGCGGGGGGTCAAGCTGAGCCTGCCGAGCCTTAGGATGGACGCCTTCTCCGTGGCCCTTGCGGCGTCGCTTGATACCATGAGGAAAGGCGGCCTTACCTTCGCCCCCGAGGCGGGGACCCAGCGGCTTAGGGACGTCATAAACAAGGGTGTCAGCGACGAGGACATAGACGCCGCCGTGAGGGCCGCTTTCGATCACCGCTGGGACCGAATCAAGCTTTACTTCATGATGGGGCTTCCCACGGAGACGGAGGAGGATCTCAAGGGCATATGGGAGATCTGCCGGCGTGTCCTCAAGATTGGGAGGTCCATGGGGAAGAGGCCGGAGGTCACGGTTTCCCTTTCCGGCTTCGTGCCCAAGGCCCACACCCCGTTTCAGTGGGAGGGGCAGATATCCATGGAGGAGCTGAGGGAAAGGGGAAGGTTCGTGAAGGGCCTCATGTCCAAGGAGCGGTCGCTGAAGCTGTCCTACCACGAGCCCGGCCAAACCTTCCTGGAGGGGGTGTTCTCCAGGGGGGACAGGGCCCTTGGGGGCGTCCTTGAGGAGGCTTGGCGCAGGGGGGCCAGGTTCGACGGTTGGACCGAGATGTTCAACCTGGATCTTTGGCTTGAGGCATTCCATGCCGTTGGGGTGGACCCCCATGAATATACCGCCCCAAGGAGGCTGGAGGGGCCGCTTCCTTGGGATCACATAGACTCCGGCGTCAGCAGGGGTTTCCTGCTTTCCGAGCGGGAGCGGGCCCTAAGCGCCCTGGTGACCCCGGACTGCAGGCAGGGGAGCTGCAACCGCTGCGGTATCCCCCCTGCATCCTGTCCCGTGCTCTTAAGAAGCGGAGGTGCGGCGCGTGGGAACTGAATTTGCCAGGGTGCGCTTTGGCTACTCCAAGCGGAGGGGGGCCTGCTTCATACCACATCAGGAGCTTCCTACCCTGTTCGGCCGGGGGATGAGGAGGGCGGGATTGACGCTGGAGCTCACCCAGGGATTTTCCCCCCATCCCAGGATAACCCTGGCGCCGCCGCTGCCCGTTGGGGTGATAGGCCTTTTTGAGCTGGGGGAGGTTTGGGTTAAGAGAGGGACCTTGGAGGGGTTTAAGCGCCTTAATCGAGCTCTGCCGGAGGGATTTGCGCTGGAGGCGGTGGAGGAGGTGGAGGAATCCGCCCCTTCCCTCTCCAAACTCTGCAACGCCGGGGAGTACCTCCTTAAGCTGAAGGACGGCGGCGTGCCGCCGGAGGGGCTGGCGGAAGTCCTGGGCGGTTGGGATCATTGGCCTTCCGTCGGGATAGATCCGTCTCCAGCCGGCTCGGACGGGCACCTAAAGTTCATAATGTTAAACCCAGACCAGGTGGGGCCGTCGATGATGGTCAAGTTCCTGATATCCTCCGGGCTGGCTTCTTCCTGGTCGGACATCGAGTTGGTGAGGGTGAGGCTGGGGCGCTTCGACCGAGCTGAGGGCTTTGTGGACCTCCTGCCCCGTCCCGCGGAGGGGGTGTCGGTTTGAGGCGAGGCAAGGCCATCGTGGCCAACACGTTGGAGAGCGAGGAGTCCAGGGTGGCGGTGTTGGATCCCTCCGGCCATCTCTTGGATATATACCTCGAGAGGATGTGGGAGAGGCAGCGGGCTGGGGAGATATACAAGGCCCGGGTGGATAACGTTCTTCCCGGCATGAACGCCGCCTTCCTCAACCTTGGGGACGGGAGGAACGGCTTCCTGTACCTGGCGGATTTGGGGCGCAAGCCAAGCCCCGGTGAGGAGCTGGTGGTGCAGGTGGCCAAGACCGCCCGCAAGGGCAAGGGGGCTAGGGTGACCCCCAGGATATCCCTTCCTGGGCGCTACGTGGTGCTGGTGCCGGAGGGGAGGGACGTGGGGGTCTCCAAAAGGGTGTCCGATGAGGAGGAGAGGAAGAGGCTCAAGGAGCTGGGCAGGCAGGTGCTGCCCGAGGGTTTTGGCATGATAGTGCGGACCGTGGCGGAGGGGTGCGGCCTTGAGGAGATGCGCTGCGACGTGGAGGACCTCATGGGCCTTTGGGATGAGATAAGCTCCGCCGCCCGGCGCACCCCGGCCCCATGCCTTCTGTACCGGGACGGAGGGCTTCTTGAGCGGGTGCTTAGGGACGAGCTGGACCGGGACGTTGCGGAGGTGGTCCTTGACAACCCGGAGGACCTGGATACGGTGGCCTCCCTGTGTCTTAAGTTCTTCGGTCCCTCCGGGGGGCCTGAGGTGACGTTGTACAGGGGGCGCGGATCGGTCTTTGAGGTCTACGGCGTTGAGAAGGAGCTTGAGCTGGCCCTTGACAAGAAGGTTTGGCTAAGCTCCGGGGCCTACCTGGTGATAGACCAGGCGGAGGCTCTGACCGTCATAGACGTGAACACCGGGAAATACACCGGAGCCAAGGACCTAAGGCACACGGTTTTGAAGACCAACCTGGAAGCGGCGGAGGAGGTGGCCCGCCAGCTCAGGATCAGGGCCATAGGCGGGATAGTGGTGGTGGACTTCATAGACATGGAGTCCGAGGAGGACCGGAGGGTTCTCCTGGAGAGGCTCAAGGAGCTCTTCAAGGGCGACCGGCACAGGGCCAGGGTCTTTGGGATAACCCCCCTGGGGCTTGTGGAGCTGACCCGCAAGAGGAGCAGGAGCGATCTTCGAAGCATCCTCACCAGGGGATGCCCCATGTGCGGTGGTTCTGGCTTTGTGGAGAGGGAGGAGGCGTCGGCCATGAAGCTGAAGAGGGCCATCCGCAAGGCGATGGGGTCCTCCTCCCCGGAGGCCCTCCTGGTGGCCATGAACCCCCACGGGGCCAGGCACTGTGCGGAGTACCTGCCCTCTTGGGAGGAGGAGTTCCGGTGCCGCATATTTCTGAAGGAGGATCCTTCTCTTCAGTGGGGGAAGTTCAAGCTGGAGTACCAGGGGCAGCTGCGTCAGGCGGAGCATCGCATGGCCCCGTCCTCGGGGGTGGCTTGGGTTGTACATAGGACGGATAGAGCTTAAGGGTTTCAAGAGCTTTGGCGGCGTCCACCAGCTCCCCCTGGAGATGGGGATGGTGGCCATAGTGGGGCCCAACGGGAGCGGAAAGAGCAACATACTGGACGCCATAAAGTGGACCTTAGGGGAGGGGGCCCCGTCGAAGCTCCGGATAAACAAGCAGAGCGACCTGTTGTTTCAGGGGTCCATGTCCATGCCCCCCGCCAAGGAGGCGGAGGTGTCGATCCTCTTCAGGCAGGAGGCGGCCTCCACGGTTTTCACCCGTAGGGTCCAGCAGGACGGTACCACTTCGGTGTGGGTGGACGGCCAAAAGAAGACCCTTTTGGAACTGGAGGACGCCAAGCGGCGGATCAACATGGAGGGGGACCGCTTCGCCTTCATAGGCCAAGGAGAGGTGTCCGAGGTGATCCAGCAGCGCCCCATGGCCCGGCGGATGCTGTTGGAATCGTTGTTGGGCATAGACTTTTATCGCCGCCGAAGGAACGAGTCTTCCGACAGGCTTAAGGGCGTTTCTGAGGACCTGGGCCGGCTCATGGCCTTTTACGGGGAGCTTTTAAACCGCCGGCGGGAGATATCCCGAGAGGTGGAGGCAGCCCAGGAGGTGGAGCAGCTCAAGGCCCAGCTGGAGGAACTCCAGCGTTGCTATTACTGGTGGAGGAGATCCGGCCTTGAGGCGGAGATCCGGGAGTTATCCGACTCACTTCGGTGCATTCAGGCGGAAAGGTCCCTCAGGGCCCGGTGGCTTAAGGTTTGGCGGTCCGCCCTGGACAGGCTGGAGGCCGCCGGCGCTTCCATAAGGGACGGGCAGGCGAAGTCCCAGGAGGCGGCGGACCGGGCCATGCGGGAGATGGAGGAACTTCGGCGCCGCGGCTCCTCCCTTGGGGCGGTGCTTATGGAGCTTAGACGCTCCGGGGAGGAGTCCGCGTGGGAGCTCAAGTCCCTTGAGGAGTCCAAGGCCCGCATGGAAGAGGAGCTTAGGGAGGCGGTTTCCCAGAGGGAGGAGTCCTTGAAGGAAGTGCTTTACCTCAAGGACCAGGAGGCCTCATTAAGCGGCGCCGCCGAGGCCCTTGGTGAGCGTCTTAGGCTTGGCCGTGAGGCCGCCGAAGCGGCGGTTAGGAGGACCCAGGAGGCCAAGGCGGCCTTGGGGGCATGCCTTGCGTCCCTTAAGGCCCTTGGAGCCGAGCGCTTGAAGGGTCTTGAGGAACTTCGGGCCTTGGAGGAATCCGTTTTGGAGCTGAGGTGGTCCGTTGAGACGGCGGAAGGGGCCCTCAAGGACGCGGAGGCCCGGGCGGAGGAGTCGCTGGGGCGCCACCGGAAGGTCCTGGGTGAGTGTCAGGCCATGGCGGAGAAGATCCAGACCGCAAGGCGTGAGATATTAAAGCTCCGGTCCTCCCTGGAGGAGATGGAGGAGACCTTGGAGCTTGAGGTGTTGCCGAGGCCTGTTCAGCAGGTGGTGTCCGCCGCCCGCCTTGGCAAGCTGGACGCGGAGCCTAGGGTTTTGGCCGACGTGTTCCGTTGCCCGAAGGAGATATCCCAGGCCCTTGATGCGTTTCTGGGGGGCCGTCAGTTTTGGATCTTGGTCAAGGACATGGAGGAGTCGGGACGCTGCATAGACTTTCTCAAATCCCGGTCCCTCGGCAGGGCGACCTTCCTCCCCTTGGAGAGGTGCGCGCCAAGAAGGCCCGACAGGAGCCTGTCCAGAAGTGACGGCGTGGTCGGGTTCGCCATGGATCTCATAGAGGTGGAGGACAGGTACAGACCCGCCATGGAGCACATCCTGGGGGATTTGCTGGTGGTGGAGAGCTACCAGGTGGGTAAGGAGATCTTAAGGACCCTATTTCGGGGGCCCGTGGTAACCCTTGAGGGGGACGTCTTCCAGCCCACCGGGGCGGTTTCGGGGGGACGCAGCAAGTCCCAGCGGAGCGCCGTGGAGATGCGTCAGGTGATAGAGGCCGGAAGGGCAAGGCTTAGGGAGCTTGAGGAGCGCTTAGGCGGTATGGAGGAGGCCTTGTCGGAGCTCGAGGTTCGGGAGGCGGAGCTATCGGCCCTGGAGAAGGAGTGTCTTCATGGTGTATCTTTGAAGCGTAGGGAGCTGGAGGAGGCCCGTGCGGCCCTGAGATCCCAGGAGGCCCGCCGGGACCGCCAGGAGGGGGTTTTAAGGGACCTTGACGGGAGCCTTAAGGAGGCGGGAAAAAGGGTCCTGGAGCTTAGGGACAGGTCCAATCTGCCTAAGGGCATTGAGGATCTCTCGAGGGTCGAGGAGGAGCTCAAGACCGTCCTGGAGTCCCACCGTCAGATCTCAGCCAGGCTTGCCCTGGCGGAGGAACGGTACGCGGGATCTTCCGCGTTGTCGGACCGGGTGAAGGCCGAGGTGGACCGCTTGTCTTCCCGGCTGGAGCATTTGAGGTGTTCACTGAAGGACCGGGAGGGGCGGATCGCTTCCGCCACGGGGGAGCTAAAGCAGATAGGGGCCCGATGGCTGGAGGTTAAGGAACAGCTGGTTAGGGCTCAGGGGGAGCTCGAATCCGCCGGCGGCGCCATGGAGGCCCTTGGCGTGAAGTGCCTTTGGTGCAGGGAAAGGATGGCCCGGGCCATGGAAGCCCTGGGGAAGGGGGACATGGCGCTGGAGGAGCTTAGACGCCGTGAGATATCCTGTTCCAAGGAACTGGAGGATCTTGTGGTGGCTTGGGAGGAGGTCTACTCTTATCCCGGTGTGTACCAAGGCCCCCCGGGCGATGGGTTAAGGGGTAAGATTCGGGAACTGGAGAGGGCCATAAGGGACAAGGGGCCCGTGGACATGGGGGTTCTTTCCGAGTCCCGCTCCCTGGATGAGCGTTTGGAGTTCCTTAAAGGGCAGATAGACGACTCCAGAAGGGCCATGGCGGAGCTTGAGAAGGTGATAGCGGAGGCGGACCAGAGGGCCCAGACGGTTTTCATGAGGTCCCTGAAGGACATAGACGACCGGTTCGACTCCCTGTTCAAGCGGCTTTTCGGAGGAGGGGAGGCCCACCTGGAGCTGACCGATTCCGGGGGGCTTTGGGACTCCGGCGTGGAGATAACCGCAAGGCCGCCGGGGAAGAGGCCCCAGGGCATAGCCCAGCTGTCCGGGGGGGAGCAGTCCTTGACGGCGGTGGCGCTTTTGTTCTCCTCGCTGGAGGTGGCTGGATGCCCCATAGCGGTGCTGGACGAGGTGGACGCGGCCTTGGACGAGGTCAACCTGAGGCGCTTTGCGGACCTTGCGGCGGAGAGCTCCGGGGAGAGACAGATACTGGTGATGACCCACAGGCGTATAACCATGGAGAGGGCGGGGCTTCTCTACGGGGTTACGCTGAAGGAGCCGGGCCTTTCCCAGGTTGTGGGCGTGAAGCTGGAGGAATGGGATTGAGGAGCACCCTTGACGACCTTCTTTGGGGCAGCCTGAGAGCGGAGCAGCCCGCGGAGGGATTTGGCCCCAGGGTTACGGTGGATACGGTTTTGCTGGGGGCCTACGTGAGGATCCGCAAAGGCATTAGGGTCCTGGAGCTTGGCTGCGCCCACGGGATTTTATCGCTCATGCTGGTGAAGCGCGGGCTTGAGACCGGCAGGCGTGTCCAGGTGGTGGGAGTTGACATCCAGGGGGAGCTGGTGGAGATGGCGCTGAGGAACCGGGATCGCCACGGCCTTGAGGAGCATGCTCGCTTCTACCGGATGGACATGAGGGACATAACCGGCGCATGGGAGGAGGCCCCTTTCGACGTGGTGGTTGCCAACCCCCCTTACGAGGACCCCAATAGGAGCAGGCCCAGTTCCAGGGACCCGGTGGCCCTTGCGGTCCATGGGCTTGCGTGCGGCCTTGAGGATGTCTTCCGGGCCGCCTCGAGGGTGCTGAAGCCCAAGGGGAGGTTCTTCATGGTGATGAGGGCCCACAGGATGGCGGAGGCCCTCTGCGGGATGAGGGACTTCAAGTTGGAGCCAAAGCGCCTTACCGCGGTGCACCCAAAGCCCCAAAGGGACGCTTCGGTGTTCCTGGTGGAGGCGGTTAAGTGCGCTAAGCCCGGGATGGTTGTGGAGAGCCCCCTTTTCATCTATGGATCCCACGGGGAGTACACCGAAAGGCTTCTTAAGGCCTACGGCGTGGAGGGACTCTGATGCCCCTGGTGTTGGTCCCAACCCCCATAGGCAACCTCAAGGACATGACCTTAAGGGCCCTTGAGGTCCTTCAGGGCTGCCACGTGGTGGCCTGCGAGGACACCAGGAGGACCTTGAAGCTGCTGAACCACTATGGGATAAAGAAGCCCCTGATCAGCCTTCACGAGCACAACGAGGTCATGAGGCTTGGGAAGATGAAGGAGATGCTTTCGGAGGGTCTTCTGGTGGCCTTGGTCTCCGACGCGGGGATGCCAGGTATAAGCGACCCCGGTGAGATGGTGGTCAAGATGGCCATAGAGGAGGGTTTCCCCGTGGACGTCCTGCCGGGTCCTTCGGCGGTCCTTACCGCGTTGGTGATGTCCGGTTTGGGGGCCAGGCGGTTTACATTTGAGGGATTCCTGGAGGGCCGCAGGTCCTCCAAGGAGGCAAGGCTCAGGGTTTTGAGGGACCGGGAGGAGACGCTGGTTTTCTACGTGTCCCCCCACAGGCTTGAGGATGACCTGTCCTTGATGATGAAGGTCCTGGGGGACAGGCCCGCCGCCCTGGTGCGGGAGATCAGCAAGCTCCACCAGGAGGTGCTCCGGGAGCCCCTCTCGGGGCTTTTGGAGATCTGCGGGCGGGAGCCCTTAAGGGGCGAGATGGTGCTTGTGGTGTCTGGTGCCGATTCCAGTTCGGGGGGCTTAGGCGGACTGGGGGCTGCGGGATCGGAGGGCTGGGAGGAGGCGGCGAAGGCTCTTTTGGAGGCCGGCCTTGGGGTTAAGGAAGCGGCGGAGAGGATCAACCGGGAGATGGGTGTGCCCAAGAACCGGGTGAAGGAATTTTTGTTGGGGCTTTTGCGAGGTTCCCGTTGAGGGATTAGAATACATCGAATAACCAAGGTCTAGGGAGGTATGTCCCGTGAGCGAGAGAAACACCTTTTACATCACCACCCCGATATACTACGTGAACGACGTGCCCCACATAGGGCACGCCTACACCACCATAGCGGCGGACGTGCTTGCCAGGCATCACCGTATGTTGGGGCATAGGACCTTCTTCCTCACCGGCACCGACGAGCACGGGCAGAAGATCCAGCAGGCCGCGGCGTCCAAGGGGCTCACCGCCCAGCAGCTGGCGGACCAGACGGTGGAGAACTTCCGCCGCCTCTGGGGGGTCCTTGACATAACCAACGACGACTTCATCCGCACCACCGAGGAGAGGCACGAGAGGGTGGTTCAGCACATATTCTCCAAGCTCCTGGAGAAGGGGGACATATACCTGGGCTCCTATGAGGGTTGGTACTGCGTTCCCTGTGAGACCTACGTGCCCGAGGCCCAGATGGGGGAGGGCAACACCTGTCCCGACTGCGGAAGGCCCCTCCAGAAGATGACCGAGGAGAGCTACTTTTTCCGCATGTCCAAGTATGAGAAACCCCTCTTGGAGTACTACGAGTCCCATCCGGAGGCCATACTCCCCAAGAGCCGCTACAACGAGATAGTTAGCTTCATAAAGGGAGGCCTCAAGGATCAGTCCATATCGAGGACCACCCTGACCTGGGGAGTTCCCGTGCCGGGGGATTCGAGGCACGTGGTTTACGTTTGGTTTGACGCGCTCATAAACTACCTGTCCGCCCTTGGTTACCCCGATGAGAACGGCCTTTGGAAGACCTTCTGGCCCGCCTGCCATCACCTGGTTGGGAAGGACATAATACGTTTCCACTCGGTGGTCTGGCCTGCGCTTCTCATGGCCCTGGACCTTGAGCCGCCCCGCATGGTCTTCGCCCATGGGTGGTGGACCGTGGACGGGGACAAGATGTCCAAGTCCAAGGGCAACGTGGTGGATCCCTTTGAGATGGCGGATATATACGGCGTGGACCCCTTCCGCTACTTCCTCCTCCGGGAGGTGCCCTTCGGCTTGGACGGGGACTTCTCCGAGCGGGCCATGGTGCAGCGCATAAACTCCGACCTTGCCAACGACCTTGGCAACCTCCTGAACCGCACCCTTCAGATGATGAAGAAGTACCGGGACGGGGTGGTGCCCTCCAGGGTGTCCCCCACGGAGCTGGAGCTGTCCATTCGACAGATGGGGGAGGAGGTTACCGCCCAGGTGGATCAGTTCCTCGAAAGGTTTGCCTTTGACGAGGCCCTTAAGGCCATATGGTCCTTCGTGGGCCGGGCCAACAAGTATATAGATGAGACCATGCCCTGGAAGCTGGGTAGCGAAGGCAAGAGGGAGGAGCTTGACCGGGTGCTTCGCACCCTCTTCGAGGCTCTCAAGCTGGCTTCGCAGCTGGTGTATCCCTTCATGCCCAACAGCGCGTCGCGGATATGGTCTCAGCTGGGCCTCTCGGGCAGTGTGTGCGACCACAGGCGTCCCTGGTCCTTCGACGAGATGGAACCCGTGGCGGTTCAAAAGGGGGACGTCCTGTTCCCCAGGATTGACCTTGCTAAGTGGGACGACACCAGGGGACGGGAGCTTGCCGAGCGGATCGCGGCGGCCCAAGGTGGGCAGGGGGCCGAAGAGGACCAGATGGACTACAGCGACCATGAGGATGAGATCACCATAGATGTCTTTAAGAAGGTGGAGCTCCGGGTGGCCCAAGTCCTGGCGGTGGAGCCGGTTCCCAAGGCGGATAAACTGTACAAGCTTGACCTTGACCTTGGGTACGAGAAGAGGACCATCGTGTCCGGCATAAGGGAGTTCTACCGGCCCGAGGAGCTGGTGGGCAAGAGGATAATAGTGATCTGTAACCTCAAGCCCTCGGTGATAAGGGGGGTAAAGAGCAACGGGATGCTCCTGGCGGCGGAGAGCCCCAGCACCAAGAACTTCACCCTTGGGCTTTTGACGGTGGATCGGGATGTGCCCCTGGGCAGCCGGATCCACTAGGCCCGTGGTGGTTTGATCCTAAACGGGGCCGGTCCCCTCTATGAGGGGGCGGCCCTGTTCTAATTTAGCTGTCGGCCCACGTGGGGCCTTTGGATGGCCCCACGTGGTGTTTAAAGGATTTAAAATTAAACGGTTATATGGAGGTGTTCCTTCCCGGTGATGTTCTTCGATAGCCACTGTCATTGGAACGACGGTTCCATTGATGACCAGGAGGTGCTCCGTCAGGCGGAGCGTTGCGTTGAGGCCTCAGTGGGGGCGGTTTTGGTGGCCGGTTTTGACGTGAAATCCTCCGCCAGGGGCGCGGGGCTGGTCCGCAAGGGAGTTGGAGGTGTGACGGTGTTGGCCTCCGCGGGGCTTCATCCCCATGACGCGTCCCAGTGGAGCCGCGCTGTCATGGAGGACCTTACGGGGTTGCTTAAGATGCCCCAGGTCAGAGCCCTGGGGGAGATCGGCCTGGACTTCTGGTACTACAACTCTCCCAGAGACAGACAGCTGGAGTGTTTCGAGGCCCAGCTCCAGCTGGCGGAGGAGCTCAAAATGCCGGTGATCCTGCACATAAGGGATGGGAAGGAGATGGAGGACCGGGCTTTCCCCTTGGCCTTTGACGTTTTGAAGGGTTTTGCGGGGGCAGGAGACCTGAAGGGGGTCCTCCACTGCTTCTCCGGCGGCATAGCGGAGGCCCGAAGGGGGTTGGACATGGGGTTCATGATATCCTTCGCTGGGCCTTTGACCTATCCCAAGTCGGAGGAGAGCCGCCGGGTATGCGCTTACGTGCCCCGGGACATGCTCCTTTTGGAGACCGACTCGCCGTATCTTGCCCCAAGGTCCAGGAGGGGCAGGAGGAACGAGCCGTCCTACGTGGTGGAGGTTTATCATGAGGCCGCCAAGGTCCGTGGAGTTGACCCCAAGGCCCTGGGGCTGCAGGTTTGGGCCAACGGGGAGAGGCTTTTCGGTGCCATCCCCAAGGGATCTTCGGTTGTCCCGGGGGAGGTGGGGTAGGTGAGTTTTAAGGTCGTAGCCCAGTGCCCTGAAACGGGAGCCAGGGCAGGAGAGCTGGTTACATCCAACGGGGTGATCCGGACCCCGGTGTTCATGCCGGTGGGCACCCAGGCCACCGTCAAGGCCATGGCCCCTTTTGAGCTCAAGGCCATAGGCGCCCAGATAATACTTGGGAACACCTACCACCTGTTCTTGCGGCCCGGTGAGGATCTGGTGGAGAAGGCGGGGGGGCTGCACCGGTTCATGAACTGGGACAGGCCCATACTGACCGACAGCGGCGGCTTTCAGGTTTTTTCCCTGGCGGAGCTTAGGACCTTGAACGACGATGGAGTGGTTTTCAGATCCCACTTGGACGGCAAGAGGCACCTCATGACCCCGGAACGGGCGGTGATGATCCAGGAAAGGCTTGGAAGCGACATCGCCATGTGTTTTGACGAGTGCGTTAAGTATCCCTCCAGCTACGAATATTCCATGGAGGCCATGGGGAGGACCATAAAGTGGGCCAGGCGCTGTAGGGATGCCCACAGGAAGGAGGACCAGCTCCTGTTCGGCATAGTTCAGGGCAGCGTTTTCGAGGATCAGCGAATCATGTGCGCAGAGGCCCTGATGGAGATGGACTTCCCGGGGTACTCCATAGGGGGTTTGTCGGTCGGGGAGAGCCACCAGGAGATGTACAGGATATTGGACTGCCTCAAGGGGGTGCTTCCCAAGGAGAAGCCCAGGTATTTAATGGGGGTGGGGCATCCATCCAACCTGATGGAGGGCATAGCCCGGGGTGTGGACATGTTCGACTGCGTGCTTCCCACGAGAAACGGCCGCAACGGGACGGTCTTCACGTCCCGGGGGAAGCTCAACGTGAAGAACCTTTCGCTGGCGGAGGACTTCACCCCTTTGGATCCGGAGTGCTCGTGCTACGCCTGCAGGAACTTCTCAAGGGCCTACATAAGGCACCTTTACAAGGCCGGTGAGATCTTGGCCATGAGGCTTTGCACCTGGCACAACCTTCACTTCCTGGTGTCACTTGTGGAGGGGGCCCGGAGGGCCATAATCGACGGCACCTTCCCGGAGTACAAGGATAGGTTCTTGAGGGTCTTTGAGGGGGATGGGGCCGATGGATGAGCCGATGTTTAAGACCAGGGTGATGGAGGCCTCTGAGGAGGCGGTTAGGCTCGGGGCGGACCTGATCCTCTCGGGGGAGCTGGTGGCGTTTCCCACCGAGACGGTTTACGGCCTTGGGGGAGACGCTACCAACCCAAGGTCCGCCGCAAAGATATACGCCGCCAAGGGGCGCCCGCTGGATAATCCCCTGATAGTACACGTGGGCTCCCTGGAGGAGGCCCGGGGGGTTGGGGTGATGACGGACCTGGCGGAGAGGCTTTGCGGGGAGTTTTGGCCCGGGCCCCTAACGGTGGTGGTGCCCGCCAGGGAGGTGATACCCCCGGAGGTCAGGGGCGGACTCGACACCGTGGCGGTGCGCTGTCCCTCTCATCCGGTGGCGTTGGCCTTGATCTCTGCAAGCGGAGTTCCCATAGCGGCTCCTAGCGCCAACAGGAGCGGGCGCCCCAGCCCCACCGACGCGTTTTCGGTTTTGGAGGATCTTGGGGGTCTCATCCCCCTGATACTGGACGGGGGGCCCTGTGGGGTGGGGCTGGAGTCCACCGTGGTGGACGCCACTTCGGACGTGCCGGTGGTATTGCGCCACGGGGGGGTGACGGCTCAGGATCTCAGGGAGGCGGTTGGTGGGGTGCTCGCCATAGGCTGTCTCTTATACACATCT
>JAOACP010000011.1 GCA_026417795.1 Thermanaerothrix sp. | reverse complement strand
AGATGTGTATAAGAGACAGATTACCCTGAGGGCCTCAAAACTCTCGTCTGGGAACGTGGCTATGGTCTTTGGATTCCCGTTGTCCATGTGCAGGACCTTGATGTCCGGTGCTGCGGACCGAACGGATGAATAGAGGGCTTGCAGCGTATCTGGTGAAGGCATCAATCCCTTTGGGGTGAGGGTGCCTCCGTAGGTTAGCACGTTGGCGCACCGCCCGAAGCGAAAAGCCTTGACCCCCGCCATGGCCAAGGATCGAACCTCCGTCGCAACGGAATCTGGGGAGCGCTCCTCCCTTCCCTTCAACCCCTCTACACAAAAACTGCATCTTCCATCGGTCCTGTCGCATCCTCTGGACAACTCCAGCTCGGCGATGATCAAGGGGTACATTGGATGCATCCTAACCACTTGGGCACCTATCTCCGCCCAGCGTGTCAGCATCCGATAATCCCTTTTTGCATCGTGGACCATCTGTCCGGTGCGAATCCACCGGTCCAATACCGCTTCTGGATCACCGGTGGCAATGCAATCAACGTTCAGGATATGAGACACATCTAAAGCGGAATCCCCGCCCTTAAGGGCGTAGCCGCTTCCTATAGGGCCTCCTACTATCATTACACCTCGTCTTGGTATCTCAGATAGCCCCTTGAGCTCCTTAAGGGTCATCGGAGATCCCCCGCGGTAACGTCCTGGCACCGTGAGCCCTGCTATGACCATCGTAACCTCTGCGGATCTTATAAGATGGTCTGCCTTCTCTCGGCGCATCTGGTCAACCGTGAGATACAGGACCTCAAAGCCGTTGGACATGAGCACTCCAGCGCAGTATCTTACATAGGGGGATATGTAGGGGGGCACGCCAAAACAGGCGGGTTCGTCAACATACCCATCTATTATCAGGCCAAGGGGCAACTAGATCACCTCGTGGTTAGGAATCCAGTATATGTTAAAATAAAAAGCTAAAAACAACCATACTAATGCCATCGATTGAGAGGGGGATATGACCTTGGGCGTTCCCGTTAGAGATCCTAGGTACCTGGCGGAAGTTCTGGTTGCTTGGCTTAAAGAGAAGGTGAGCGAAGCTGGGGCTTTGGGAGGATTGGTGGGGCTAAGCGGCGGGGTAGACTCTGCCGTTGTGGCGGCTCTGTTGATGCGATCCTTCGGCATCAGTGGTTCCCTTGGGGTGATAATGCCCTGTCACAACCAACCTGTAGACGAAGAAGATGCCCGTCTAGTGGCTTCCTGCGTTGGAATACCGGTGGTTAAGGTGGATCTCTCCGGTTCCTTTGACGCTTTAGTTGGATCCATCAATGGCTCCGATATCCACCTATCTCATTTGGGGATCTCCAACATAAAACCTAGGCTTAGGATGACCACTTTATATGCCATTGCACAGACAAAAAATCTATTGGTTTGTGGAACTGGCAACAGGGCGGAGCTTACGTTCGGCTATTTTACCAAGTATGGAGACTCCGGGGTGGACCTTTTACCCCTGGGAAGGCTCACAAAGCATGAGGTTTGGACCCTGGCGGAGCACTTAGGCATACCGGAGAGGGTGGTCAAAAAACCCCCAACCGCAGGGCTGTGGGAGGGGCAAACCGACGAGGGAGAGATGGGGGTTTCTTACGAGGATCTAGACCGCTATATACTGGGATTGCCGATTCCCCAAGATGTAAGACACAGGATAGAAAACGCCTTTGATAGATCCAAGCATAAGAGGATGGTTCCTCCGGTGCCGGAGATGTTATAATGAATCTTTGGTCGAACCTTCTTAAATTATATCCATGGGGTGATATTTAGTGGCTGGACATTCAAAGTGGGCGAACATAAAGCATCGGAAGGCAGCTCAGGATGCCAAGAAAGGGGCCGCTTATCAGCGGCTTACCAAGGCCATAATAGCCGCTGCAAAGGCTGGCGGCGGGGATCCTAACGCTAACTTCCGCTTGAAAGTGGCCATTGAGAGGGCCAGGGCGGGCAACGTGCCCATGGATAACATAGAAAGGGCCATAAAGAGGGGTACCGGAGAGATCGAAGGTGCCGTGTACGAAGAGGTTACCTACGAAGGCTATGGACCTGCGGGGGTGGCCATAATGGTTGAGGCCATGACGGATAATAGGAACCGCACAGCAGCGGAGATCCGTTCCATATTCACCAAGGGTGGGGGGGCTATCGGAGAAGCCGGCTGTGTGGCTTGGAATTTTGACCGTAAGGGGCTTGTTAAGGTGGATGCCAACGGGGTCGACGAGGCAGCCCTTTTGGACGTGGCCGCCGAAGCAGGGGCTGAGGATATGCAGCTGGAGGGGGATGTCTTCGAGGTCTATTGCGATCCCTCCGTGATGAGTGAAGTGGGAGAGGCGATAAGGAACGCGGGCTACACTGTAAGCAACATGGAGATAGCCATGATCCCAAAGAACACCATAGCCGTATCGAGCAAGGAAGAGGCCGCAAAGGTTTTGGCCCTCATAGATAAATTCGAGGACCATGATGACGTGCAAAGCGTCTACTCTAACGTGGAGATCCCGGACCATATCCTTGAGCAGCTTGACTCCTAACAATGAAATCTGCTGCCTTGGGATAGACCCCGGCATAGGTACCCTTGGCTATGGGATAGTGGTCCAGCGGGGTGGAAGACTTCGTGCGGAGGGGTATGGGGCTATCCATACCCCTCCGGGTCTTTCGCTGCCGGAAAGGCTTAACATGCTTTATCGCCTTATGGGCGAGAAGCTTAAGGCGTTTGTCCCCCACGTTGTTGCGGTAGAGAGGCTATACTTTGGTAGGAACACCACCACCGCGGAGATGGTCTGGCAGGCAAGGGGCGTGGCATTGCTTTACGCTTCCACGTTAGGAGTTCCGGTGCTTGAGCCGGGTCCTTCGGAGGTTAAGATGGCGGTTTGTGGCTATGGGGGGGCGCAAAAGAGGCAGGTTCAGCTGATGGTTCGCTGCCTTCTTGGGTTGGAAAGCTGCCCAACCCCGGACGATGCGGCCGATGCGCTTGCGGTTGCCATAGCGGGATTGACCATGGCAAGGGTGGCCTACGTCGGAGGATTGGGAACTTGATAAGATATGTTGAAGGACTCGTAAACGAGGTTCTTGGGGATATCCTCATATTGGAGGTGCACGGAGTAGGCGTTGAGATAAACGCCACCAGATCTGTTCTGGAAGGGGCCTTTCCGGGAGAGAGGGTCAGGGTTTACGTTTATCTTTCCATTAACGAGAATGGCATATCCCTTTACGGATTTCACGATGAAGACGAACGGAAACTGTTCCTCCTTTTGCTGCAGGTCAGCAACGTAGGAGGAAAGATGGCCATGTCCATCCTTAGAACCCTTAGCAAGGATGAATTGGTGCAAGCCATCGGAATGGGTGATTCATCGCGAATAGCCAAAGCCCCCGGGGTGGGGCCCAAAAGGGCGGAACGCATATGTTTTGAGCTTAAGGGGAAGCTTGATCAACTTTCCATCTCTGCTACGGGGGCCTTGGAATCCGCACCTAAATCGGATATTTCCTCTTTGGTGGAGGCCCTGGCGGGACTTGGATTCTCCAGGGGAGAAGCGTATTCCGCCCTTTCCAACGTGATGGGAAGGCTTAAGGGGACTTCAGAGGAGGAGCTCCTTATGGCATCTCTGAGGTTCCTTCAGAAGGGGTGATGAGCCTATATGGACTCAGAAGATAAGCTTATGGACCACTTGAGGAGCGAGGACGACCCGGATATGGCGGTCGTTAAGTCCATAAGGCCAGAAAGCCTTGATTCGTTTGTGGGGCAGGAGGCACTTAAGGAAAAACTGAGGATATTCATATCCGCATCCAAAAGCAGGGGGGAACCTCTGGATCATTGCCTCTTCTACGGTCCACCGGGGCTTGGAAAGACCACTATGGCGAACATAATAGCGAAGGAAATGGGTGGGGATCTTCGGGTAACCACAGGCCCTGCCATAGAGCGGGCTGGGGATTTGGCATCCATACTATCCAATCTTAGGCCAAACGATGTGCTTTTCATAGACGAAATACACAGGCTTCCGTCGGTGGTGGAAGAGGTTCTTTATTCTGCGATGGAGGACTTTTGCCTGAATATAGTCATAGGTAAGGGCCCCATGGCAAGGAGCATAAAGTTACAGCTACCACCCTTTACATTGGTAGGAGCCACCACCAGGCTTGGTTTGCTGACTTCTCCCCTCAGGGCCCGTTTTGGAATAGTTGAGCAGATGGAGCTCTATACCCCAAGAGAACTCACTGCCATAGTGCGCCGTGGGGCTTCCATACTTGGGGTTCCGATAGATGAAGAGGCTTCCATGGAGATAGGCATGAGGTCCCGCGGTACCCCCAGGGTTGCCTTAAGGCTCTTGCGGCGGGTCAGGGACGTGGCTGCTGTCAAGAAGAGGGAACCCATAGATGTCGGCGTGGCCAGGGAAGCTCTGGACATGTTAGGGGTTGATAAGGAAGGGCTTGACGACGGGGACAGGAAGTTTTTGAGGGCCTTGGTTGAGCTCTTCGACGGAGGTCCTGTGGGCTTATCTACCCTAGCGGCTGCCCTCAATGAAGATCCACAGACAATAGAAGACATATACGAACCGTTTCTCATCCAAAAGGGGCTCTTGGAGAGAACTCCAAGGGGGAGACGGGCAACCAGGGGCACCTACCAATACCTTGGACTTCAACCTTCCGGCAGGTTTCAACAGCTCATACTTGTTGAGGAGGATTGACCATGTGGAATTTGGGCAAATCACTTGTCCTTATAGGAGCGGTTTTCCTCTTGGCAGGGGTTATGGTGTTGGGCTTATCCAAGTTCAACCTTCCAATCGGCAGGCTACCTGGGGATATAGTTATTACGAGGAAGAACTTCACTTTTTTTGCGCCACTTGGGAGCATGCTTGTGCTTAGCATCGTCCTTTCGGTGCTGCTCAATTTGATCTCTCGAATCATTGGAAGATAATAAATAATAAATGACGTTTATCCCATAGTTTTGATATTGATATTAAAAATTGAAGGTGTGGTAGCGCGGTAGTCGTCATAAGGGGGATGGACATATTGGGCAAAATGAGCCGTTTAAAGGGCCTTTGTGTTTTTGTGATGGCTGTATTGGTTTGTTCTTTTTGTTCCACTCTGGAAGCCCAGACTTTGTTGCGGGTGGGTGTTGCGTTGAACGTTGCCAATGGTACTTTGGGCGGAGTGGGCAGCATAACCGATTCATCGGGGACATCGCTTCCCCTATCGGGCAGGGTATCGGTAACGGCTGGAGATGGCGGCGTCTGGATTCAAGGAAGGTTTTTGAGGTTCCCCATCAGAATAGGCGGAGATAACCTTTCCTTCGGTCCCATTGGGTACCGAGGAGGGCTTGAGTTAATCCCCTCCAGAGGTGGCAGGGGGTTTAATGTGGTTAACCTAGTTGAACTAGAGGACTACTTAAGGGGGATAATGAAGGCCGAGGCAAACCCCGGCTGGCCCATGGAGTTCTTGAAGGCCCAAGCGGTGGTGGCAAGGACGTATGCGCTTAGGAACCTTGGAAGGCACAGATCCGATGGCTTTGATATTTGTTCATCTCTACACTGTCAGGTTTACAGGGGGCGAAATGGCGAAGATCCAAGGTCTGATCAGGCCGTCTTCAACACCTCCGGCATGGTCCTGATGTATGGATCTTCCCTTGCGATAACCCCGTTTCATTCGGATAGTGGCGGCGTTACCGCCGCAGCATCGGATGTATGGGGGGGGCGTGTCCCCTATCTTTTATCAAGGCCGGAGCCGTTCCAGTACAGAAGCCCTTACTCCCGCTGGAAGACGATTTTGTCCTCAGACCAAATAGAAAGGGCTCTACGAAGCATAAACCGCTGGGTAGGTAACGTTGTGGGGATAAAGGTCGTAGCCAGGGATAGGGGAGGGCGCATAACCGCCATGGATATAAATGGCTCTTCCGGTACTGTCAGACTTTCCGGACACGCCTTTAGGATGGCATTGGGGACATCGGTGGTTAGAAGTACCAACTTCATCGTAAATGGAAATGGAAAATCGGATATCCCTAGTAATCCTGCGGTAAATAGACCGGTGGAGGACGATGAGAAGAAAACGGACGTGTCGTATGAAACGGACCCATTGGTGGAGATGGTTGAGGATGGGTTGTTTTCAAAGGACGAGATATTCGACATGATAGTCAATCCATCCAAGCGGGATATGTATAAGAAAATGGGGGAAGCTAGAGTAAAAAGCGGAACATCAAATTCCCGTAAAACCGGCGCCGAAAGAAATCCGGTGGCCACCTCCTCGGCTTCAATAAGGCCTTCTTCTGGGAACACATCGTGGGTTCTTGAGGGGCAAGGCTGGGGTCACGGGGTGGGTATGTCCCAATGGGGGGCAAAGACCATGGCGGAGTACGGCTGGAACTTTGAGCAGATATTGATGTATTACTTTCCTGGAACACACCTTGGGAGGCGTTAAGTTGATAGATCTGGATCTGATGGATTCTTACGACTATCACTTGCCGGAGGAGTTGATAGCTCAGAGCCCTGTTGAGCCCAGGGACTCTTCTCGGCTAATGGTGCTATCAAGGCATGGGGGATCTATTGAGCACAGGGTTTTCCGGGATGTTGTGGATTACCTCCTGCCTGGTGACCTGCTGGTTCTAAACGATACTCGGGTGATGAAGTCTCGTCTCTTAGGACGCAAGACTTCGTCTGGGAGGGTAGAGGTCTTCCTCCTATCTCCTGTTGACGATGATGGGACCCTGTGGCAGGCAATGGTAAGGCCTGGGAGGAAGGTGCCTCCTGGCACTTGCGTGCTATTTTCCGACTCAGAAGAGGACGTGGCGGTGGTGGAGGATAGGGTAGGGGACGGCCTGAGGCTGGTGAGGTTCCCCAACCGCAACGGAAGAGACATAGCTAACAGACTTGGGGAGGTGCCCCTTCCGCCTTACATCGAAAATGATGGGGTGGATGAAGACAGATATCAAACCATATACGGTGATCCTGGCAAAGAGAGGTCCGTGGCAGCTCCAACCGCAGGCCTTCATTTTACGGAAGAGCTCCTCTCTTGCCTTACCGACAGGGGCGTCAACATATCATTTGTGACCCTTGACGTTGGGATAGGCACCTTCAGACCCGTAAAAGCTGACAGGGCCTCGGCCCATGTGATGCATAAAGAGGTATGTTCGGTTCCCGAATCTACTGCGGAGTTAATAGCATCTACAAAGGAAAAGGGGGGGCGGGTAATCGCGGTGGGCACCACGGTGGTTAGGACTCTTGAGTCATTCGGCTTAAATGGCATAATAGGAAGAAGTTTCCATACGGATCTTTTTATAAAGCCGGGATTTCAATTCAGGGTGGTGGATGGGCTAATAACGAACTTTCACCTCCCGCGGAGCACGCTTTTAATGCTTGTGGTTGCCTTCGCTGGTTATGACAAGGTGATGTCCGCCTACAAAGAAGCGGTGAGCTTGAGATACCGGTTCTTTTCCTTTGGTGACGCCATGCTAATATTGTAGGAAATGGGTGATTATTCTTAGGTAGCGGGTGGTTTGACTGCGATGTGTGCTGGCCCATCACTTTTTATTTAAGATAAGAGGTGATCAGCGTTGATTAAATGGGCTTGTCTTATGCCACACCCGCCCGTCCTGGTGCCCCAAGTGGGGATGGGGAGAGAACTGGATGCGGAGGAGACCCTTAGGGGCGTTAGGCGGTTATGCATGTTCCTTCCCGACTTTAAGGACGAGATATCTCTGGTAATGTCGCCGCATTTCACATATTTTCCTGGCCGCCTCACCATAGGTGGTTCAGATATCTATAATGGAAACCTCGCCAGCTTCTCTGCCCCCGAGGTTTGCAGCCAATACCAAGGTGATCCCCATTTTATTCGTGAACTTTTCCAGCCCATTGATGGGATTATACCGATGATGATCGATACCACGACCAAGGAGCTGGATCATGGCACCTTCGTGCCGCTGGTGTTGTTGCAAGGTGGAGGGAAGCGGCCTTCGAAAGTCATCCCATTAAACCCTGTGGGCCTTACTCGATTTCAAGCACACGACCTAGGTAAACGTCTTAGGGATGGGATAGAAGCAGCTGGCGGCCATGTTGGTATTCTCTTCAGCGGCGATCTCTCTCATCGTTTAAGCCCCCATGGCCCATATGGTTTTAGCCCTTGGGGGAGGGTTTTTGATGATATGGTTATAGAGGCCCTCTCCCAAGGTGATCCCTCAGATCTTCTTAAACTAGAAGAGGAACAGGTGCAAGAAGCGGGACAATGCGGCCTTAACATCGTATTAGCCTTCATTGGCCTAACCCAGCAGCCACTACGGGTGTTGTCATATGAAGGGCCCTTCGGAGTGGGCTATGCGGTAGCGGTTATGAGGCCCAGGTGTATTCATCCTTACGTGGACTTTGCCAGGCTGGTGTTGATGGATCTCTTGGACAACAGGCAGCCGGATATAAGTTCCATCATCAGGGCCGCAGGAGGAGACGGAAACCTATGGGAGGCAAGGGGCGGTTGTTTTGTATCCCTCTATACTTCCGATGGCCATCTCCGGGGTTGCATGGGGACAATTGAGCCCACAAGCCCTTCGATCTCAATGGAGATAGCTAGGAATGCGGCGGCAGCTGCCTTTGAGGATCCCAGATTTATGCCTGTCATCTTAGACGAGCTTCCTAGACTTAAGATATCCGTTGACGTGTTGTCCCCATTGGAAGATGCTTCTACTGAAGATTTAAATCCGAAGGTTTACGGCGTGGTGGTTAGCACGGGACGAAGACGCGGGGTTTTGCTGCCGGACCTCAATGGTGTAAATACGGTTCGGGATCAGCTTGACATAGCGAGAATGAAAGCTGGTATAGGGGGCCATGAGGAAATCAAGATCCAGCGTTTTACAGTGCATAGGTACAAAGAACCCTGATCTTCCAAAGGAAGCTTCCTTCTGGTTGCCGGAAGGCGATGGTGGCCGGTGTCAACTGTGCTTTCATCGTTGTTTTATAACGGAGGGACACTGGGGTTATTGCGGCGTTCGGTTCTTTAAGGGGGGAGCTTTGCGCTCTCCCTTTTCTGGTCGTTTCTCCGGAGTTGCAGTGGATCCAGTGGAGAAGAAGCCCCTATATCATTGGCGTCCTGGGAGTTCGATCCTGTCTCTGGGAGGGATCGGATGTAATTTGAGATGTCCCTTCTGTCAGAACCACCATATATCGCAGATAAGAGATGGACACTACGAGGGTAAGTTATTAACCCTATCTCCTCCCGATATTGAGGACTTGGCCAACCGATTAGGGGTATCTGCAGTGGCCTTCACCTACAACGAGCCTCTAGTTTATATGGAGTACATTATTGAGGCTTCTTGTTATCTAAAGCCAAGGGGATTGGGGATAGTGTTGGTGACCAATGGTACAGTCAACTTGACTCCCCTCTATGAGCTAAGGGGGCTTGTGGATGGGGCAAACGTGGATGTCAAGGCGTTCTCCAGGGAAAAATACGATTATCTAGGTGGAGACATGGATAGCGTGGTCAGATCCGTAGAGGCATTGATCGCAATGGGAGTTCATGTTGAGATAACCCATCTCTTAGTCCCTGGCCTTTCTGATCCTGGTGAGTTTACGGAAATGGTCCATTGGATTGCAAGCCTTTCTAGAGCAATTCCGTTTCATGTTTCTGCTTACCACCCCTCTTACCTAATGCAGACAAGGCCTATCCCTATAAAGGACGTGGATCACTTCGCGGAGATTGCGAGGGAACGGCTGCTTAACGTATATGTGGGCAATATCCCGGAAAGGGCTCGGAACGTTACGAAATGTCCCAATTGCGGCGAAGACATAATCGTCAGGATGGGCTATAATATAGTAGCTAATTATTTAGACGCATTGGGAAATTGCAGGTTCTGCGGTTCCAATGGAGGAGTGGTGCTTTCCTGACTGATTAGAATTTACACCCTGTTCCCAATGTGGTCAAAGGTCTTCCAAGGGGGGTTTGAGAGGTGGCTCGTAGGGTAGTGGAACTCAACGGTCATGGCTTAACGCTGGAGGATGTGGTTGGGGTTGCAAGGTACGGATGGCAGGTTGCTCTTGATCCTTCCGCCGAGGCGTTCGTTGAAAGGGGCTCTAAAGCGGTAAGCACCTGGGTTGACCAAGGAAGGGTAGTGTATGGGATAACCACGGGTTTTGGCGATTTGGCTAACGTCTCCATACCATCGGACAAGAGCCGGCTTTTGCAGCGCAACCTATTGTTGAGTCATGCCTGCGGGACAGGGGAGCCCTTCCCAGAGGATCTAGTAAGGGCCATCATGCTGCTGAGGATCAACACCTTGACCAGGGGTTTTTCCGGCATAAGCCTGCCAACTCTGATGCAGCTAGTCAACTATCTTAACCTTGGAATACACCCGGTGATACCTTCCCAGGGATCCGTGGGGGCCAGCGGTGACCTGTGTCCCCTGTCTCATCTGGCAATCACCCTCTTAGGGGAGGGGGAGGTCTTCTTCAAGGGGCGCAGGATGCCGACGATGGACGCCCTCAAGGAAGTGTCTCTTAGCCCCATAGAGCTTGGCCCCAAAGAGGGGCTGGCGCTGAACAACGGAACCACCGTTATGACCGCCATCGCGGCTTTATGCGTCGTTGACGCGCAGGCCCTACTCAAAACTGCAGACGTGACAGCCGCCATATCTCTAGAGGCCCTTCACGGGGTTCCCTATGCGTTTGACAAACGTACCCATGATTTGCGTCCCCACGCGGGGCAAAGGGCCGTGGCGTCCAATATGAGGCGTCTTATAGAAGGAAGCGAGATCGTGGAAAAATACAAAGGGAACCGGGTGCAGGACGCCTACTCATTGCGCTGCATCCCCCAGGTACACGGGGCAAGCAGGGACGCTTTGGAGTATGTTAGGCAGAAGGTTGAGATAGAGATAAACTCCGTAACGGATAACCCCCTCATCTTCCCCTCCGACGACGAGGCAATAAGCGGCGGTAACTTCCATGGCCAACCCATGGCTATAGCGATGGACTTTTTCGGAATAGCCATGGCTGAGATAGCGAACATTTCTGAGCGCCGGATAGCTCGCCTTGTGGATCATAAGCTGTCCGGGTTACCGCCGTTCCTGGTTAAGGAGAGTGGCGTAAACAGTGGATTCATGATACCCCAGTATACCGCCGCATCAATTGTGTCGGAGAACAAGGTGCTTGCCCATCCATCGTCGGTGGATTCCATACCCACCTCCGCAAATCAGGAGGATCATGTCTCCATGGGAACCTATGCGGCCAGAAAGGGCCGCAATATACTGGAGAACTCCCGAAAGGTTGTGGCCATAGAGCTCCTTACCGCAACTCAGGGACTTGAATTCTCAATGCCCCTGAACCCAGGGAGGGGGACAAAGGCGGCCTATGACTGCGTCCGGGAGAGGATACCGTTCATGGAGGAAGATGCATATATACATCCCATGATATGTGAGGCCTTGTCATTAGTGAATGAAGGGGCTATCTTAGAAGCCGTCGAGTCCGCCATAGGTTCTTTGGACTAGCGGATGCTTGCTGATTATCCTAATAAAGTAAAGACCAAAATAATTGGGGGGTATCTAAGTTGAGCAAAGCCCTTGTCGAGTGCGTACCGAACTACAGTGAAGGTCGTAGGAAGGACATCATAGAGGCCATCGTGGAGCCCTTTAAGAACAGGCCGGGGGTTTACCTCTTCGACTACCGCGCCGATGAGGATCATAACCGCTTGGTGGTCAGCCTGGTGGGGAATCCAGAGCCGCTTCAGGAGGCCGTAATAGAATCCGCTAAGATTGCCCAATCTCATATAGATATGAACACCCATAAAGGCGCGCATCCAAGGATTGGAGCGGTGGACGTTATACCGTTTACCCCCGTCTCCGGGATAACCATGGAGGAATGCGTGGAACTGGCCAGGGGGTTCGGCAGACGTTACCACGAGACTACCGGGATCCCCGTCTACTACTATGAAGATGCGGCTTTAAGGCCGGATCGGAAGAAGTTAGAGGTCATAAGGAAGGGCCAGTACGAAGCCTTAAAGGACGAGGCGGCTAGCAACCCCGACAGGCACCCTGATGTTGGTGGTCCAGCCCTGCACCCCACAGCTGGGGCCACCGTTATAGGGGCAAGGAAGTTTTTGGTCGCCTTTAACGTCAACCTTGGTACCACTAACTTAGATGTGGCCAAGAAGATAGCGTCCTACGTAAGGGCTTCCAGCGGCGGGTTCTGTCATGTCAAAGGCATAGGTGTGGCCCTGGAAGAGAAGGGCATGGTACAGGTTAGCATGAACCTGGTGGATTACGAGAAGAACTCCCTTTACAGGGTGCTGGAAACCATAAGGATGGAGGCAAGGCGTTACGGCGTGCCGGTTGTGGAGACCGAGATATACGGGATGATACCCGCTGGCGCAATCCTGGACAGTGCGGCCTATTACCTGCAGGTGGCCGATTTTGACCCACAGCAGGTCATAGAGCTGAGGTTGCTTAAGCTAATGGGAGAGAGCGTGAAATGACCGTAAAGCTCTTCCGCAACGCAAGGATATACACCCCAAGGGGAGGATCTGGCCCTTTAAGAGGAGCGGAACAGGGGAGCGTCCAGGAAATAGAGGCCGGGGCTATCCTTTGTGTGGACGGGATAATCGAAATGGTGGGCCCGGAGGAGGATGTACTAGCCCATTCTTCTACCCTTGCGGTTAACCAGGAGATAAATTTGAATGGCAAGTGCATCGTGCCGGGTTTTGTAGATCCCCACACCCACATGTGTTTTGTCTCAAGGAGGGAGGAGGAATTTTCCCAAAGGTTGCATGGGGTCCCATATCTTGAGATATTAAGGTCCGGCGGGGGGATACTGTCGTCCGTAAGGGCAGTTAGGGCCTCAAGTGACCACGATCTGTACGAAGCCACCAGGGCAAACGTAATGAGCGCCCTTAAACACGGAACCACCACGGTGGAGATAAAAAGCGGCTATGGGTTAGACACCGAATCGGAGCTTAGGATGCTCAACGTCATAAAGCGAATTGGCAAAGAAACCCCCATGGACGTAGTCGCAACGTTTATGGGTGCCCATGCGGTGCCCGAGGAATTTAGAAATGATCCTGATAAGTTCGTGGATGTGCTATGCGGCGAGATGATCCCAGCCGTCGTGGAGCAGGGGATTGCCCGCTTTTGCGACGTGTTCTGCGAGGATGGGGTGTTCTCGGTTGATCAATCCCGCAAGATACTTTCATGCGCAAGGAGCAACGGCCTTGAGCTTAAGATCCATGCCGATGAGGTGCATGACCTCGGTGGTGCCTCCCTTGCAGCGGAACTCAGAACGTTGTCCGCAGAACACCTGTTGGCCGCTTCCGACCAAGGTTTAGCCGCCATGGCGGAAGCGGGGGTAATCGCTGTGCTTCTCCCCGCAACCGCTTACAGCCTTAAAAAACCCTATGCAAGGGCCCGCAAGATGATTGAGCTTGGGGTGCCGGTAGCGTTGGCCACCGATTGCAACCCGGGATCATGTTTCTGTGAGTCTATTCAGTTTGTATTCGGTCTTGCGGTGATGAACATGGGCATGTCAGTGGAGGAGGCTTTGGTGGGGTGCACCCTGAACGCCGCCCATGCGATAGGTATGGGGCATAGAGTAGGATCTTTGGAGGAGGGTAAACAGGCGGATTTTGTGGTGCTGGACGGTAAGACCCCGGCCACCATGGCATACCATGCAGGGGTTAACTCCGTGCTTGAAGTTTACAAGCGCGGTGAAAAGGTGGTTTAGCTCCCCGTCTCTCTATATTTAGAAACGCTCTTAGGAGGATTAACCGAATGAAGCTTCAGGACATGACCGTGAAATCGTTTGTCGAAGAACTGGCATCCGATTCCCCCGCCCCTGGCGGAGGCAGCGTTGCGGCCATCTGCGGAGCCCTTGGAGGAGCCTTAGCCACGATGGTGGCAAGGCTTACGGTGGGCAAGGAGAGGTATAGGGACTCCTGGGATGCCATGGAGAAGGTAATTTCTGATGGGCTAGAGCTTAACAGAAAGTTCCTGGACCTCATGGAAGAGGACACCGAGTCCTTCAACCAGTTCATGGCGGCCAGGAAGATGCCCAAAGACACGGACCAGGAAAAGACCGCAAGGGCTCTGGCTATTGCGGAGGCATCAAAGAAAACCGCAATGGTTCCCCTGGCAACCCTCAAGACATGCGAGGCATTGATGGACACGGCCTTTAAGGCCGCAGAGTCGGGTAACCCCAACGCGGTAACCGACGCAGGTACCGCAGCCCTTTTGGCGCAGGCTGCAGCAAAGGCGGCGGCTTATAACGTTTTCGTTAACCTTCCTGGCATAGAGGACCAGGACTTCGTTAAGCAATGTGAGGACCAGGTTAGGGAAAGCCTTGACAGGATAGCCAAGACCGGCAAGGAAGTGGAAGCTCTCTTAAATCAGAAACTGGGGATATAGGGCATAAAACCACGTATCCTAATTTAAGACCAAGACGCAGCCCATATAAGAGCTGCGTCTTGGTATATTTCGGGGTGATAGGTTTGAAGATAAGGGTAGGAGGAATAATAACGGGGTCCAATGGGCTGATGCTGATGCGCTACCGCCACGCTGGGGGTGATGTCTTCTGCATCCCTGGCGGAGGAGTGGACCACGGCGAGTGGTTGGACGACGCGCTCAAGAGAGAACTTAGTGAGGAGCTTGGCATCACCGTATTAGTTGGCTCCGTGATTGGGCTTGCACAAGGGGTTCCCATGGGGACTAAGGGGCCTGTTCTACATGTGCTCTTCTCTTGCGCCATAACAAAGGGCATACCACATCTTAATTCTAACGAAACCTCCGCTGATGAGATATGCTGGATCTCCCCAGGGAAGCTCGATGACTTGGTCTTGTATCCAGATGTTAAGGGGATCATCAAGAGATCGCTTGGGGTTGGTGGCATGTCGGATGCGGCTGTACCATCAAGCGCCCTTGAGATCCCCTACGTTAAACTATCCGCCCGAAGATGGCTTTGATTTTTAGGAGCTCAGCACATTCGCCAAAGATTGCAGGTCACAAGCCCTTTTGCTCTGAAAAGATAAAGCCTTTATTGAGGTGGTTTGAATCTCCCAATAGAGCCAGCTTCGGAATGTTTTCAATGAACTTTATCACCGTGAGGCTTGCGTTGGGTATTATAAATCGCCAAAAAGAATCCAACGGGGCCTGCAATATGTCACAAAGTATGGCCTTTATGACCGCATCATGGGTTACCACGCACACAGTTTGTCCATTGGATACCCTTTCCCTGATAGCCTTTATCGCTTTTATGGCCCTTTGGGCAACCTGATGGAGGTTTTCTCCGTTTGGCATGGTAACCTCCGAAGGACGATTCCGCCAAAGGCGCAACAGGTCTGGCCACTTGTCAAGGACCTCCTCGAACAACAGCCCTTCCCAATCTCCATGGCTTATTTCCACAAGGTCCGCACAGACCTCCACATCCGGCATATCCATGTTGAACTGAGTTATGGCCTCCGCGGTCTTCATTGCCCTGCTTAACGGACTGGACACTATCCAATCTACGCTTACATCCTTCAACCTGGAGGCCAGCGCCGCCGCCTCTAGGGTGCCAGTTTCATTAAGTGGGACGTCCATCCTCCCCTGAAATCGCCCCTCCCTGTTCCAATCGGTCTGGCCATGCCTAATCAAGATAAGGTTCATCACAGATCCTCCTTCAGTGAAACCGTGGTGGCCCAGATCAGATCCCCATCCTCCCTTAGGGTTTTAAGCAGGCCTTCGTTGAGATCCTGATCTATCTGCATAGCCGCCAGGGCAAGACCGCTCCCATTCTTTCTTCCCAACGCGAAGTTCGCTATGTTTACGTTAGCTCTGCCCAGTAGGGTGCCTACCTTGCCTATTACCCCAGGTCTGTCGTGATTTTGGAAGAGCAAAATCTTGCCCGATGGTATTAGGTCAAGCCAATAATCGTTTATCCTAACCACCCTTTGTCTGCCTTCTTCCGTTACAGTCCCCATAAGGCGGACAGAACCCCTCTCGGTGGTTATGATTACTTCTATAACGTTCCTATACGTGTTGGATTCTCCCATGCCCTCCTCTATGTCTATACCCTTATCCCTGGCAATCAGGGGGGCTATCATGTAGTTAACCTCTGCTCCGTGCCGCACCTCTAAAAGTCCCTTCAGGAAGGCCACCGTATATGGTTTCAGCCTAAAGGGGGCCTCAAACCTTATGGGCTCATCCTCATCTTGAAAAACTGGACCCCTCAACACCACGCTACAGGATTTCACAGCTCCCTTAGTAAGGTCCGCCATGTGGGTACCCAATATCCCAAGGTTTCTAGACAGGGCCAGGAACCTTTTCTTTAGGTCCGACAAGCGATGTTTCATAAATGGCAGGTTGACTGCATGCTCATATGGTTCGCCCCGTAACGCCGCCAGCAGGTTTTGCGCAGCTATCCTGGCGACCGCCGACTGAGCCTCGAAGGTATTGGCACCTATGTGAGGAGTTAGCACCACCCGATCCCTCACATCTTCGTTTAGAAGCGGATGATCACGGTTAACCGGCTCATGGCCATATACGTCGATGGCCACCCCCGATAGCCTCCCATCTTTCAGAGCGTCATAACAGGCGCTCTCATCCATCAATCCGCCCCTTGCACAATTTATTAGATAAGCCCCCCTCTTAATGGTCCTTATTCGGTTTTCGTCCAACAGGCCTCTGGTCTCCTCGGTCAGGGGAACGTGAATTGTTACCACATCTGCGATGGCAAGGCCATCCTCAAGGTTCTCAGCCCTGAGCACCCCAAGGTTATCCATCTTCACCTCAGGCACATAGGGGTCATAGGTATACACTTCCATACCGAAAGCCCTTCCCCTGATTGCCACCTGACTGCCAATTTTGCCTAGCCCTATTATGAGTAGCTTCTTGCCATGAAGCTGATGTCCCATGAAGCTTTTCCTGTCCCACTTGCCCGCCAGGATGGAAGCGTGGGCCTGGGGTAACCTTCTTATGAGGCTCAGCATTAGGGCCATGGTGTGATCCGCTGCCGACAGAGTGTTCCCCGTGGGGGCATTTATAACCACAACCCCCCTTTTGCTTGCCTCCATAAGGTCCACATTGTCCACCCCGACGCCGGCCCTTGCCACCACCTTGAGCTTAGGAGCCGATTCAAGCACCTGTACATCAATGGCGGTTCCGCTCCTGGTAAGCAGCGCATCCACATCAATAAGCTCCGCCAAGAGCTCATCCTTGGATATGCCGACCTTTTCAACCAGAGTTACATCAGTTGCATCCCGCAGGATTTGCAGTCCTTCTTCATGGATCGATTCGGTAACTAAAACCTTCCACACGGTAAATCACCTCTCATCCATTGTCTTGTTAGCCGCTTCAATGGCACGCCCAACATCAGACCTCACCCCAAGCTCATTTAAGGCTCTCCAGAGGGAACCTATGATCGTACAAACCTCCGGCCACCCCATATCTGTGTAATGGGCGATCCTGATGAGGCTGTCTTTAAACACCCCTTGACCGCCCGCCACATGAATTCCCATGTCCCTTAAATTGCGGCGAACCCCACTTACCAAGTTGGGATCCATTTTGATAGCCGTTAACCCCGGGGACCGCCTGATTGGAGATTTGACCAAAAGGTCCAACCCCATGGCTTCTATTCCACTACATAGGGCCTTTGAAATTCGGGCTCGGGTTTCCCACCATCCCTCCTTATTTCTTAGGATAATCTCAATTCCTTTTAATAATTGAACGTAGAGGGATATGGGTGGGGTGTATGGGGTTTCCGGATCGTTGGAAAGATACTTCCTGTACAGCTTTAAATCCATGGAGTAAGAGGGGCACCGCACCTCTTGGGCCCTCTCCCAAGCCCTCTTGGACAGCCATACCAGCCCAACTCCCGGAGGGGCCATCAATCCCTTTTGCGAAGAGGTCGCTATCCCATCAAGCCCCCATCTTTCAGGAAGACAAGGCGCAGCCCCTGCGGCACTGACCGAATCAAGCAGTATCAAGGGGCCATCCTGCGGTACGGATCTGGCCAGTTCTTCTACGGGATTAAGAACCCCTGTGGATGTCTCGTTGTGGGTTAAAAGTATTGCCCTGGCCCCAGGGAAACGTTCTAAAGCGTCCAACAGGTGATGGACCTCCACCGACTCACCCCAGGGCACGTCTATCATCTCAATCACAGCCCCATACCTTGAGGCTATCTCCCTAAATCTTTCTCCAAAGAAACCGCAGGATATTGATATCACCCTATCACCGGGGGAAATCAGGTTGCTGCAAAGGGCATCCAACGCACCAGTACCGGATCCGGGTATTGGGATCGGAGGTTCTCCAACCTCAAACAGGCAGGACAATTGGTGGAGCAGATCAGAATATAGGCGAGAGAAATCTGATCCCCTATGGGAGATCATTCTCATGGCACCGCCAATGGATACTTCAAAGGGGATGTCCACCGGACCGGGAGTTAAAAGCATCCTCAACTTTACCTACCTCCTTTTTATCTTTTTACATTAGCTAAATCTAAAACTAGTTACCGGCCATTGCCTCTCAATAAAGGACCCTTAAAAAAGATTTCGGGGAGGTCCGTACCGGCCTCCCCGTTAAAGATGGTGATCCTTTGATTTGCTAGATTTAACCTTACCGCTGGGCTGTCTTTATATCCGGGGGGACAGGAGCAAGATGTAGTTTGAGCAGGTCATCTTTCGAGGTTGAAGAGGACCTAGAGAGAGAACCTGAGCAGGATGAACAGCCACAACCTATCCCCCTCTTCTTAAGGGGACGAAGGGCAATAAAACCTCCCATAAGATCCCTTGCTGTCTGGATAAGATACACCGACCACACCCCGCTCCTCGTAAAATTTGGTTGCTTATACCACAGGCAAGATCGCCAAGTCAAGCATTAAACTTGTCAATCCCTGTGTATGTTTGGACGGAACATTAGTGTATAATAATAAACCTACTCTGCTTTGCGAAAGGGGCTTTCTTTATTGAAGGGCAAGGAATGGCTGTTCTTATCCTTAGGGGTGATCCTGTTCCTAGGATTTTTGGCAGGCCTATCTTTCGTTATGCCGTCCGAGCGTTGGTATCAAATAACTCGGGAAGAAAAGACGCCGATAACCGTGGACATCCCACAGGGAAGTTCCGCAAGGGATGTGGCTAGGATTCTTGTAAATGCAGGGATAGTCTCCGATGAGGCGGAGCTGTTGCGTTGGATGAACCAGCTTGGGTTCGATCGTAGCATAAAGCCTGGGTCATATAAGGTTGAGCCTGGTTCCCCTTGGGAAGTGGCCATGAGGTTGAGAGAGACATCACCGGAGGGGAGATCTATTACCATAGTACCGGGGTATGACCGGGTGGATCTCCTTAAGTTCTTTGATTTGAGGACATGGGAGCTGGCTCTTAAGGATGACGATTCTTTTTTTCCTCCCGTAAAACCCATTCTTCCCGACAACCCTTGGGACAGGCTTGCGTTCATGGCTCCGGATACTTATTTTGTAGGATATGGAGACCAGGCGGTTCGAAGCCTCATAAGAATGGCTTCAAAGGCCTGGTGGGAAAGGGTTGGGGTTCACAATAGGGGGCTGACCAAGGAACGCGCCATGTATACGGCTGTTCTGGCATCCATAGTTGAGAGGGAGGCTAAGCTTGACCGGGAAAGGCCCTTGGTGGCATCCGTTTTCATAAATAGGATCCACAGGGGAATGCCCCTTCAGTCCTGTGCCACCGTGGTTTATGCGTGGAAACTGCAAGGGGAGAAGAAAACGCATCTTTCTTTTGAAGATCTTAAGATAGAATCCCCCTATAACACGTACTCTCGCAAGGGGTTGCCTCCTGGACCTATAGGTATACCAGGAATACCATCGTGGAATGCTGCGTTAGCTCCCGCCAACTCAAAATTTCTCTTTTTTAGGCTTGTGGAAAACGGAAGTCACCGCTTTTCCGAGACATTTGACGAGCACGTGAGGAATGGCCATGAGAACTAGCAGAAACTATCCCGCCCCAAAGTACCAAAAGGAAGGGTGGTTAAAATCCATAAGTGCATCTTTGAGAATTGATGATAGGATTTGGGATTGGGTGGCGATCATTTCGTTTCTTCTATCGCTTTTTCTAGGGGCCTCCCTCTTTACTAATTGGACCGGCGATCTGGGAAGGTCCATAAGGAATGAAATGATAGAGCACATCGGCATATCGATAATAATACCCATAGTTTTCATCGCCTATGCATCGTGGGCAAGGATCTTTAGATACAAGGTTTTGAACATCCAAGGTCAAGCCTTAGGGGCTTTGTCGCTCACCGTAAGTCTAGCGCTCATGCTGGCCATGTGGTCCGAGGCTTTTAAATACCCCAAACTTCTTGAGCTTTCCGGCTTTTTAGGGCGATCCATAGGGCTAAGGGCGTTCCACCTTTTGGGCCCCTTCGGGGCCACGCTATTGGGGCTACTATGTTGCTTGGTCACGGTGGGGGCATTCAGCGGCGAATCGCCATCGGAGATCATGAACTTAATTGCAGTGGTCTTTTCCGCCATAACGGAAAGGCTCAGTAAACGCCTTGGCATATTAAATGGTTTCTTAAGGCTTATCACCAAAACCAAGGAGGACAAGGGATCACCTACCCTTGGATCTGATGACACCTTGTCCATATTCCCAGAGGAAGAAGAATCTGTTTTTGAAGATCATGACGTTAAGGAGCACATGATTGAATTGGACAACCCGTTTCTTGACGAGGAGGTCTCCGTGGAAGGCGTGCGAGGAGAAAATCTAGCCGTTGAAGGGGATCCTTCCTTGGTATGCCAAATCAAACCGGGGTTATTCCCACCGCCGCTAGAAATAATAGGCCCTCCTTGTTCGGGGGACGACGATATAGACCAAGATCAAATTGAAGCCATGGCGGACAGGATACTGTCTTCTCTTAGGGATTTTGGGGTAGAAGCCGAGCTTGGAGAAACCCAGATAGGCCCCACGGTTATTCAGTTTAGGATTCAACTTGCTCCCGGTATCAAGGTCAGCAAGGTGGCGTCTTTAGCCAATGATCTGGCTCTGGCTTTGGCGGTGCCAAGTCTTCGAATAGAAGCGCCGATCCCAGGCAAGCCGTACGTGGGGGTTGAGATACCTAATCCCCAAAGAAGGCCTGTATCGCTTCGGGAGGTAATGGAATCTGAAGTATTCTCAAGACCTAGGGGGGATCTTCCTTTGCCATTAGGGGTTTCCATCGATGGATCCCCGATGGTGTCATTCCTTGAAGACCTCCCGCATCTGTTGGTTGCAGGAACAACCGGTTCGGGCAAAAGCGTATTCATAAATTCATGCATCGTGGGGCTCTGTTCATCGAAAGCCCCATCGGATCTCCGGCTCATACTTATAGACCCCAAACGGGTTGAAATGGCCATATACGATCGACTGCCTCACATATTGACCAAACCGGTCGTGGATTCCAAAAAGGCTGTTCAGGCGCTGGCTTGGTGTATTCGTGAGATGGAGAGCCGATACGATACCTTCTCTCAATACAAGGTAAGAAACCTGGCGGCATATAACAAAAAGGTGTTACCTAAGGATCGGTTGCCCCATGTGGTGGTAGTGGTGGATGAGTTGGCTGACCTTATGATGACTGCTCCAAGGGAGGTTGAGGATTACATATGCCGCTTGGCCCAGATGGCCAGGGCGACCGGAATACACCTCGTCTTAGCCACCCAGCGGCCGTCGGTAAACGTGATAACAGGTCTTATAAAGGCCAACGTACCCGCCAGGGTAGCCTTTGCATTGCCAAGCCAGGCGGATTCCAGAACCATATTGGATTCCGCTGGGGCCGAGAAGTTGCTGGGGAAAGGGGATATGCTCTTCCTGTCTTCAAAGTTCCCTAAGCCCATAAGACTTCAGGCTCCATGGATAGACGAGGCCTATATAGCTAGATGGCTTGACCACCTGGTATCTACCTTTGGAGAACCACAGGTTATAGACATAGAGGATCAGGAAAACAGCGGCTCCACCGGTGACGCCAGCGCAGATGATCCATTGCTTGAGGAGGCAATACGTATTGTCCTGTCCTCCGGGGTTGCGTCGGCAAGCAGCCTTCAAAGAAGGCTTAGAGTAGGTTTTACCAGAGGTGCCCGCCTAATAGATACCATGGAGCAGCTTGGCATAGTGGGCCCACCCGATGGGGCAAGACCCCGGGAGATACTGGTTGACGAGGAGAGCGCCATGGAAATACTCAGGGAAGCTAGGGGAATTTAGATCATGATCTTAAAGTTCCCCTCCGCTGGGCTGTATCTAAACCTCATGCTGCCCAATGAAGAGCATGTAAGGTCACCCCGGGGCATAGTAATGGTCTTAGGCGGAAGAAAGCCATCGCCTTTGTTCCTCAGGGACCTTAAGGATTTGGGATGGGATCTTTGGGCTGTGGACAAAGGCATAGAATCCTGCAAAAAGGTGGACTGGCAACCGTCCATGGCCTTGGGTGACATGGACAGCGTATGTTCGGATGCGTTGGCCTGGGTTCGAAACCTGCAAATCCCCATGGAGATTCATCCGGCGGAGAAGGATCTCACGGACTTCCAACTGGCATTGGGAAGGATATCCAAGACCTGCACGGCAACACAGGATGTACCGGTACTGGTGACCGGTTGTTTTGGCGGGCGACTTGACCACTTGGTAAGCTCCGTTATGAGCTTCTGCTATGCCCCAGGCATCGTTCCAGTTGGCATGGTTGATCAACGGGAAATGGCATTTATACTAAAGGACTATGACAACATTTCATTGGAATTCAAGGGGTTATGTGCACCCAAAAACATATCACTGCTGCCCTTGGAAGACTGCTCAGGGGTGAGCGAGAGTGGAGTTAAATGGGAGCTTCATGATGCATTTTTGAAAAAGTCTCTGCCCTTTGCGATAAGCAACGAACCCACATCCGATAAGGTCAGGATATCTTTAAGCACCGGCATCCTGATCGTATATCTTAGATGGTGACAGTTAAGGAGAAGGTGGGCTAACGGATCTTGGCGGAGGCCATGTTGGGTGAATATCAACCCTTATACGGCGGGAGGAATGGGGTAAAAAGAAAAAGGGCCGTTCTAGACGGCCCTGCGAACTATACCGGAACGGAGACACTTGGTACAGACCTTGAGTCGGCGGGTTTCACCGCACCCCAGGTCCACCCGCACGGTCCTTAAGTTGATTAGCCAACGGCGGCGGGTGTGACGATTAGAGTGGCTGACGGCATTTCCCGTCTGAGGCCCCCTCCCGCAGCAATCGCAGATCCTGGACATTCGTTTCCCTCCCTCCGCTTGTGGCGACAACTGAGCTCGAGCATTGTATCATGGACCGTGGGATCGAAGCAACAACTTATAGACGAAGAAAAACCTTGGGGGTGTCGTGGTTGTCATTCACGGAAGACATGTCAAAGCTGGAGGAAATAGCTGCAAGGCTGGAAAGAGACGATATTCCCCTTGAGGAGGCCCTCACAGTCTATGAGGAGGGCGTTATAATAGCCAGAAGGTGTTTTGAGTTTCTTGAGGATGCTCGCCGCAGGATAGAAATCCTTGGTGACGATGGAACGGAGAAGCCCTTAAACCTATGAACATAACCTGCAGTTTGGAGGAGTAGATGGTGAGCGTGATCAGATTGACCGACGTGTCATCGATGGAGGATCTTGACCTTTACATGCGCCAGGTTGGCGATAAGGTGGAAGATGAAATTGGAAAAATTAAATTTTCGCTGTCAAACACCATGCCAAGCCACCTCTGGTCCTCCATGGATTACTCCCTTTCTAGTGGGGGCAAAAGGTTAAGACCCATCCTTTGCATAGCCGCGTCAGAAGCTTTCGGTGGGTCATGGAAGTCCGTCGTTCCCATGGCATTGGCTTACGAGATGATACATACCGCCTCCCTTATCCACGATGACCTTCCCTGCATGGACAACGATGACATGCGCAGAGGTCGCCCCACCAATCACAGGGCCTATGGAGAGGCGTTGGCGCTGCTTGCCGGGGATGCGTTGTTGGCCTGGGCATTCCAGTATGCGATTGAGGGATTAAGGAAAAACCGCTTCCCAGATAGTCTGATATTAACCGCCATTTCCAGCCTGGCAAGAGCCACCGGCCCAGAGGGGATATGCGGGGGGCAATCTATGGACATGGGTTTCGAATCCGAAGTAAATAAGCTGGATCCAGGCGATAGGCTCCTCAAGGTTGCCAGTCATAAAACGGGGGTTTTAATATCCTCTGCCCTGGAGAGCGGGGCCATCCTGGCTGGTGCAGGAGAGGAAGATCTTGCAAGGATCCGCAACTACGGCATGTGTTTAGGTATAGCATTCCAGGTGGCAGATGACATATTGGACGTAACAGGGAAAAGCGAGGACCTAGGCAAAACCGCAGGTAAGGACCAGGCTCAGGGTAAGACCACCTTTGTATCGGTGCACGGGATTGAGGGAGCAAGAAGGATCCTGGCTGATTTATCCAGCAACGCCAAGGAGTGGGCGACAAATCTTCCTTGTTCTGCAGCGTTCAATTTGCTGGTTGAAAAACTGATGTGGAGGACGCGATGAACTCATTCGGCCACATAAGCGGGGATGAGGAAGGAATACTGTGGAATCTTAAGGGCCCCTGGGAGCTCAAGGGGCTAAACAGATCACAGGTGGAAACGCTGTGCAGCGAGGTGAGGGATCTCATATGCCAGGTTACCCTTAGCAACGGAGGGCACTTGGCTTCTTCTCTTGGGGCAGTTGAGCTTATAGTCTCTCTTTTGAGGTCTTTCTCCCCTCCGGAGGACAAGATAATCTTTGACGTTGGACATCAGGCCTACGCCTATAAAATACTCACCGACCGTCGTGATGCATTTCAAACCCTGCGACAAAAAGACGGCATCGCTGGTTTCCCTCGCCGCAAGGAGAGCCCTTACGATGCCTTTGACGTGGGGCACAGCAGCACGTCGATATCTGCTGCCTTGGGCATGGCAAAAGCCAGGGAGTCACTGGGCATAAAAGGGCACGTGGTGGCGGTGATAGGCGATGGGGCTTTGATCAACGGATTGGCATTCGAAGGCTTGAACAACGTTACCCCGCTTGTCAGTAAAATTATAATAATTTTAAATGACAACAAGATGTCCATAAGCCCAAGGGTTGGCGGCATGGCAGAGCACCTAGCCAGGCTGTCCGCGAGCAGCACTTATCAAGACATTAAGCAAAGGATAAAAAGCGCCCTTAGAGAGGCTCAGGGGGGCAGAAGGCTGGAGGATTTGATTGGACTTTGGAAGGGCAAGCTTAAGTCCATACTTCTTCCTCCTAATATATTCGAAGAGATGGACATAACTTACTGGGGGCCCTTCGACGGACACAGCGTAGAGGAGATGGACAGGATATTCTCCTTGGCCAAAGAGTACCCCGAATCGGTTCTGATTCACGTTATCACCAAGAAGGGTAGAGGGTACAAAAGGGCTGAGATATCGCCCACGGCCTTTCATGGGGTATCCCCGTCAACCTCTGTGAAGGAAGATAGGGCTGTGGATGTCAAAACCCAGGATTGGAGTTCCCTTGCGGCTTCCATCGCTGAGGATATGGCAGCCAAAGATCCACGGGTGGTGTGTTCAACCGCCGCAATGAAGGAGGGCAGCAAGCTAGGTGCCTTTGCAGACTCCTTCCCAGATCGTTTTTTTGACGTTGGCATAGCGGAGTCACATCTTATAACCTTTGCCGCTGGGATGGCCGCAGAAGGCATGATGCCCGTGGTTTTCATATATTCCACGTTTCTTCAGCGGGCGATGGACCAGTTGGTTCACGATGTGTGCCTTCAGGGACTGCCGGTGTTGCTTTGTGTTGATAGGGCTGGCCTAGTTGGGGAGGATGGGGAGACCCATCATGGGCTTTTAGACGTCACTTGGGGTAAATGCATACCAAATCTAACCCTCATGGCCCCAAGAGACGGCGCGGATCTAAGGTTCATGATGACAGGGTGGCTTAAACATCCAGGTCCAGCTCTCATAAGGTATCCCAAGGGTGTGGCTAAAAACATGGACCGTGCGGTTGCTCCCTGGGGAAAGCTGGAGATCATAAGAAATGGCAAGGGTATATGCCTTGCAGGATACGGAAGTACCGTGCCAATAATGGAAGGGGCAGCGGAAATCCTGAGGGCAAGGGGGCTGGAGCCCTCTGTATTAGATCTAAGATTTCTTAAGCCAATGGATCGCCAGGGTATAATAGACGCTTTATCGAGACATGACGTCATGGTGATAGCGGAGGAAGGCTACAGGTTAGGCGGCATTGGGGAGACCATATGCTGTCTAAGCTCGGAGTTTGGCATTCAATGCAAGGTGCTAACCATTGGTGTGTCGGATAGATTCGTGCCTCACGCTAAAAGACAACAACAGCTGGAGGAGGAGGGGCTAACCCCCCATGGGGTAGTCCAAATGTTAGATGAAATCTCATAGGATTAGATTGGACTCCCTTTTGGTGAAGCTTGGGATTGCCAAATCCAGGGAGGAAGCCAAGGGGTTGGTGGAAGCCGGAGCTGTAAGGGTTGAAGGCATGGTCGTCTCTAAACCCTCTTGCATGGTTCTTATGACATCAAAAATTGATGTCCTGAGAGATTCAGAGGGGGAGAAGTGGGTAAGTCGTGGGGCTTTCAAGCTTTTGAGGGGATTAGATGTCTTTAAGGTTAGCCCGTTTAATCTGGTATGCGTTGATGTGGGAGCCTCCACGGGAGGATTTACACAAGTTCTGCTTAAGCGAGGGGCCACAAGGGTATATTCCGTAGACGTAGGATACGGCCAATTGGCGTGGTCCCTAAGGAATCATCCAGGGGTGGTGGTTCTGGAAAGGACTAACGCAAGGTCCTTGTCTAGGGAGATAATACCGGAGCCATGCGGACTCGGGGTTTGTGATGTGTCCTTCATCTCCTTGAAGTTGATCCTCCCGAGTCTTTTTTCCGTTATGGACCCCATGGGTCACGTAATAGCGCTGGTAAAGCCTCAGTTTGAAGTGGGGCGGGAAAGAGTTGGTAAGAGGGGGGTAGTAAGGGACCCTGAGCTGCACAAAGAGGTCCTGTCAGAGATGGCCGCTTTTATCAACGACAACACTCAATGGGGGGTGGTAGGTATGACCCATTCCCCCATAAAGGGCCCGGAGGGTAACATAGAGTTCCTCATCCACGCGGTAGCCCGCGGGGGAGTAGATTATGCGCCGCTGGATGTTGACGAGGTGGTCTTTGTGGCCCACCGTGATGTCCGATGAGCGTGGTGGGGCTGCTGTTTAACACCAGCAAGGCTTCCGCGCTGAGAATCGCCCAGCGGATACTCGGTTGGTGCCAAAAAAGAGGGATAGAAGTGCTTGTTCCCTCGGAGGAAGCCAAGGTTCTAGGGATAGAGGCCTCATTTGACGAAGAATTCCTTGGTAGGGCCAAGCTGGTGGTAGTAATAGGCGGGGACGGTACGTTTCTTAGGGCCGCCAGGTATACGTTGGGACGAGAGATACCCCTTTACGGCATAAACGTTGGGCGCTTGGGCTTTCTTGCAATAGGCAGCCCTCTTAGCGCTGAGGAGGATCTGTCTTCCATACTAGATGGCAGATATACACTACAGACGAGGGACTGCTTGAGGGGCATAGTCATTCGTGAGGGGGAGGAAGTTCATGAGCTTTTTGCCTTGAACGACTTGGTGGTCACCAAGGGGTCGTTCGCGAGATCAATAGATCTGGAACTATCCATAAACGGCGAGATGGTGGGGTTGTTCCCCTGTGACGGATTCATAGCGTCAACCCCCACCGGATCTACCGCTTATTCCCTGTCAGCGGGAGGTCCTATAGTACCTCCCCATTTATCATGCATGATACTTGCCCCTATCTGTGCTCATACGCTGTACTCTAGGCCAATAGTGCTGGGTTCCCAAGACAGAGCCACGATAACTCCTTTTTGCGAGGAGAGGGAAGTCCTGCTCACCCAGGATGGACAGCTAGGTTATAGGCTTCAAGGGCGTGACAGGATAGAGGTGTCTATATGCGAAGACCTGAAGGTCTATACCATATCCCTTCCCGATCGAAGCTACTATTCGTTATTACGCGACAAGCTTCGGTGGGGCAGGTGCGCATTTGATCCCGGGGGAGATGAGTCTTGTTAAGGCGGCTAGCGGTACGCAACATATGTGGGATAGCTTCCGCAGATTTAAAGATAAACGGCAGGTTCGTGGTGATAACCGGGGAGAGCGGATCTGGGAAGAGCAGCCTTGTCCGCTCTCTTGAGCTGGCGGCGGGGAAGCGGTCAAACAATGCCCTAATAAGATCTTCCAGCGTCAGTGGAGAGGTCAATGCGGAGTTTTCCTTTCAGGGCGGCGTCATCAATATCAGAAGGATAATATCTTCCGAGGGCAAGAATAGAATTTTCATGGGAGGAGAGCAGGTTAACCTATCGGATCTCATTTTAACGCTGGACAACAGAATTCAAATACAAAGTCAGTTTTCCCACCTGTGTCTTTTGGATGAGGATGCGTTCATGGAGATACTCGACTCATTCGGTGGCTCTGCCGTTAGATCCCTTAGGGATCAAATGAGATCCGCTTACGGAGATGCCAGGGACGCCGCATTAGAGTTTGAGCGGTTAAAAAGGGACTTTGACAGGTACCAAAGGGACCAAGCCATAATGGAACCTTTGGTCGCAGAGTTAAGAGGGTTAAATCCCTTCCCAGGATGTGCCAAGATCTGGGAAACGGAAGCGGAGCAAATAAGGCGTTCGATGCAGGAGCTAAGAGCGGTGGAAGAAGCCCTGGATATGCTCCATCATCGGGACGGCTCCGCAACGGACATTATAAACGACGCATTGGGCTCCCTGTCATTGAGGCTTCCAGGTTCCGACAAAAAAGATGAGGTTACCAGGAGGCTTTCTGAGGCATTGGACGCGTTAAGAGGCGCCATAGCGGGTCTTAAAACCTGGGAAGGCCTTAGCAGCGTTGATGAAATGGAAGCTAAGGCAGGGGAGCTGGAAGATAAACTTGGAACACTAAAGAGGCTTATGCGAAAACTTCATCTGGATGACGACCAAGATGTAGTTAACTTCTTAAGCGAAGTGGAACATCGATCCCAGTGGTTGATAGAGGCAGAATCTAGACTGAAGTCCCTAAGGGAACGGGTTGCGGCCCTCAAAAAAAGGGCCTATGAAACCGCCATGAAACTTAGAAACACGAGGGCTTCGCTGGCGGAATCATTTAGCAGAGAAGTATCGCTAAACCTTGAGGATCTGGGCATGGAGGGCGTCATGTTCAGCGTCTCCACAGAACCGCTTAAAAAGATAGGCCCATTGGGGGCCGACAGGGTGCTTTTCCTAATGGGCGCCGAAGGCTCGGATCTATATCCCATATCTAAGAGGGCATCCGGTGGGGAGCTCAGCCGCATATTGCTCGCCATTCAGTGTGCCATGAAGGGACGTTGGTCTCCGGAGTGCATCGTATTCGACGAGGTGGAAGCGGGACTTGGCGGTAAGTCCGCGCTTTTAGCTGGGTTAAAGCTAAAAGAACTATCCAATGCCAGCCAAGTCATATTGATAACCCATGAAGCTACGCTGGCCGCCATGGGAGATCAACACCTGGTGGTCAAGAGGAGAGAGGATCTGACCGAGGTTATAGAGGTTTCCGAAGAAGACCGGGTGGCCGAAATAGCTCGAATGCTCTCAGGGGAAGCCCACGAAGATGCCCTAAGGCACGCCAGGTTCCTTATAGAGAAGTACGGTGGACCCGTTGCAAAAGTTGACTAATTTGGGGCTAAAGTGTAGAATTCTTTGGCGCTAATATCGCCTGGGTCGGGTTTAAAGTAGCTTTGCTCACCCGAGTCACAGCGAAAGGAGAGGTGTAAATGTACGCAATAGTGGAGACCGGCGGCAAGCAGTACAGGGTAAAGCAGGGAGACAGGATAAGGGTTGAGCTCCTAAAGGCGGAGGCGGGGGCTTCCGTGTGCCTTGACAAAGTGCTCTTCGTGTCCAAGGATGATTCTGTCGTGATTGGCAGCCCTTACGTTGATGGGGCCAAGGTGACGGCCAAGGTTTTGGAGCACGGCAAGGAGGATAAGGTAATAGTTTTTAAGTATCGCCGGAAGAAGAACTATAGGCGATTCAGGGGGCATCGGCAGCCCTACACCGACCTTCTGGTGGAAGATATCACCCTCTAGCCCTGAGTTCAAGGGGCGAGTGGGCCTTGGGTTTATCTAGGCTTAGGCCAAATGACCAGGGTCACGTTCTTTTTCGATAGCGGTTTGGCGGTGGGTTTTGAGGCGGTTGGACATTCAGGGGCCGCATCAAGAGGAGAGGATGTGGTGTGCGCCGCTGTTTCCACCTTGCTTCAGGCTTTGGAGTTGGGGATAACCCAAGTCGTTGGAGTCAGGGACCTTGATTTTGAGGTGGATCCCGACAAGCCACTTAGGCGGATGATCTGGGGACGCCTGGAGGGTGACGGTTGGCGGGTTTTGGTGGAGACGGTGAGGTTGTCGCTAAAGTCTTTGGCGTCCTCGTATCCTAAGCACATAGTCGTTTCGGAGGTGGAGCGAAATGATCTTCGTTTTTGATATCCAGTTCTTTGCCCACAAGAAGGGGCAAGGCAGCAGCTCGAACGGAAGGGATAGCAACCCTAAGTACCTTGGTCTCAAGAGAACCGATGGTGAGGCGGTCAAGGCCGGAACCATAATCGTGCGCCAGAGGGGGACCAAGTATCGTCCTGGGCTTAACGTTGGCAGGGGTAAGGACGATACCCTTTTTGCGCTGAAGGACGGCGTGGTGAAATTCCAGACCAAGGCGGATCGCAAGTTTGTAAACGTTGTAACCTGCTAGGTAACGGGTTCGCCGTATCTTGTGATCTACTTTTTCATGGGGCCTTTCGGCCCCTTTAATTATGTTCTTATGTGAGGGTGTGGGTAAATGAAGTTCGTCGACATGGCCAAGATAAGGGTCACAGCCGGTACCGGCGGCAACGGCTGTGTCAGCTTCCGAAGGGAAAAGTTTGTTCCCAAGGGTGGTCCAGATGGCGGCAACGGCGGCAGGGGGGGCAACATATGGTTGGTTGCGGATCGTAACCTGCAGACGCTGGCTGACTTCGAGTACAAAAGATCCTACAAGGCTCCGGACGGGAAGCCCGGAAGCGGGAGTGGCCGAAACGGCAAGTCCGGCGAGGACCTGTTCATCAAGGTCCCCTGTGGCACCTTGGTTTATGATCCCTCCACAATGGAGGTATATGCGGATTTGGTGTCCCATGGGGACATGTTCCTAGCCGCCAGGGGAGGAAGGGGAGGCAGGGGAAACAGGGCCTTTGCTAGTTCCTTGAGAAAGGCTCCCAGGTTCGCAGAAAAGGGTTATCCGGGAGATTCCAGGGATCTGCTTCTGGAGCTGAGGATGATAGCAGACCTTGGAATGGTGGGGTCTCCAAATGCGGGCAAGTCCAGCCTGTTAAAAAGTCTTAGCGAGGCCAATCCCAAGATAGCCCCTTACCCCTTTACAACCCTTACGCCTAACCTGGGAGTGCTGGCAGACCACCGCCATCGTCTTGTGATGGCAGACATTCCAGGCCTTATTGAGGGAGCTCACGAGAACAGAGGATTAGGGATATCCTTCCTAAGACATATTCAGAGGACCAGGATGCTGCTCCACGTTTTGGACATCTCATCCGCAAACTTTGATGCTATTCTCGATGACTGGAGCACCATAAGAGCCGAGATGGAGGCCTTTGACCGATCCATACTGGATAAGCCGTGCATGGTGGTGGGCAATAAGCTTGACCTATTGTCACAGGAAGACAGAGATCGTCTGCTGCCTCTTATGGAGGAGTTTTTTGCGGGGAAGGGGATGCGTTTCGTCCCCTTAAGCGCCCTCTCTGGGGAGAACGTTGATCGATTGGTGGAGGAAATACTGCGTTTCGCCGATGAAAACCCGATGCCGATTCATACTCCTAAGGTAACTGCCATAGAGGTGCTTCCCGGTCCGGAGGGAATTGACTTTAAGACCATGCGCCGCCGCAGCGTTCAAGTCCTGAGGGAAGCTGAGGGAGTATACAGGATAGTTCACCCCCATTTGGAGGATGCGGTTTTACGGTACAATTTCGACCATGAGGAGAACCTGGTGAGGTTTGGCCGGTTGTTGCGTTCTTATATGGTTGACGATCTCCTCTTGAATGCAGGGGCCCAGGAGGGAGATACCGTGTTGATAGGCTCAATGGAGTTCGACTTCAACCCCGACTTAGATGCCATAAGTGCTTACGAAGATGAAGATGCTGTATTACCCTCTGCTGATGAGAATTCTGATCATGTCGAGTGAGGCGACGCTGCGTCTAAATCAGCGGATATAAGTATCACCGTTGAATGATATCTCTTAGAACGGGAGCTCTGTCATGGACAGGTTAGATAACGATGCGGATCTATCAAGGCCGGAATATGTAAGAGGGACAGGACTTAGAATAGGCGTAATGGGTGGGACGTTCGATCCCATCCATTACGGCCATTTATTGGCGGCGGAGGAGGCCCGATCCAGGATAGGTCTTAGCGAGGTGGTGTTCGTTCCCACCGGGCACCCACCTCACAAGGATGCAAGCCGCATATCTTCACCGGAGGATAGGTTTAAGATGACTTCCCTGGCGGTGGCGGGAAATGGCAGCTTCAAGGTGTCCAGGATAGAGATAGATACGCCTGGTCCCCATCATACAGTTGACACCATCTTGGCTCTTAAAACTTATTATTCCCAGGATGTCTCTTTCTATTTCATAACCGGTTTGGATTCTATGCTTCAACTTCTGACATGGAAAGAGCCTTTTGTCTTGGCATCGCTTTGCACTTTGGTTGCGGTGAGCAGACCGGGGTATAATGTGAATAAGCTTCTGGACTTGCCGGAACAAATCCAGAAGTCCATATTGCCTTTGGAGATCCCGTTGCTTGCCATATCCAGCACGGACATAAGAAGAAGGCTCAGGGAGGGCTTGAGCATAAGGTATCTCACGCCTGACGGCGTCATAAACTACATATTATCCAACAGGCTTTACATCTAATCATTCCATTACGGAAGGCAGGATCTCCATAGGACATGAGATTGAGGAATGTGTTCTTAGCTGCCATTTTAGTGCTTACGTCTTTTGCGGCCGGAGCATATGTGCGGTTCCGCGCTGAGGTATCCGTACCGGTAGAGAAGATAAAGGATACCATCTCGATTGACATGGGCAAGAAGTTAACGGGATCGTTGAACATACTTTTGCTTGGGGAGGATAACGTAGAAGGCTCCAGGCGAACGGACAGCATAGCCCTGGCGTTCGTGGACCTGGATGCTAAGACCGTTAAGGTGATCTCTCTGCCACGGGACACTAGGGTAAACATTCCGGGCCACGGATTTCAAAAGCTAAATCACTCCTATGCCTTTGGTGGGGTAGATCTGCTCAAATCCACGATAATGTCCAATTTAGGGGTACCCATACACTATTATGTATTGCTGGATTACGGCAGCTTTGCCAGAATGATTGATTCTATTGGCGGAGTAGATGTATACGTGCCAAAGCGTATGCGGTATGTGGATAGGGCGGGTGGACTCAACATAAACCTCGAAAGGGGTTTCCAACATTTAGACGGGGAAAGATCCCTACACTTCGTGCGATTCCGTCACGATGCAATGGGTGACATCGGAAGGGTTCAACGCCAACAGGAGTTCATCAAGGCCGTACTTAACAAGCTGAAAAGCCCAGAGATGGTCACAAAGGTACCACAGTTCGTGAAAGAGGCCGTAAGTATCATAAAGACCGACATGCCCCTTTCAGCCGCACTGCAGCTAGGTGGCTTCCTAAGCGAGATAGATAAGGGAAGCGTTCTTTTTACCATGTTGCCAGGCAAACCAAGCTATATAAAGGGAGTAAGCTACTGGCTCCCGGAGATGGAAGGCTTTAGGCGCATATGTGCCATGAGCATTACGGAGCTATCTAGCCCCAACACGGCTTCCCAAGACGTTGGCGCCACCTATGGGGTACCCATTTCTACCGCATCAGACAGGGATGTGTACGAAGATAAAGGGACAAAAACCCAAGTGAGCGTAAATGAGGGGCTGGAAGGCGCCGATTTTAAGGGGTTAGTCAAATCCATAACTGTACCCGTTGCGATTTTAAACGGGACTGGCAAAAAGGGGTTAGGGCAGATCGCCTCTGAGACATTTCAAAAAATGGGGGTAGAAGTAATATACACAGGCAACGCTAAACACTTTGACTATAGGGCGAGCCTGGTCCTTTATCCCGATGGAGCAAACCAAGACACCATACGGGCCGCTAAAAGCATGGCCAAACTATGCGGGATAAGGGACTCCATGGTACGCTCAGGACGTCAGGCTATGTTCGCAAGCCTAGTCTTAGGAGGAGACTACAAGGAGATTTTGGAAAACCTTAACGAAGCAAGGAAATATCTGGACTCCCAATGATCATGTTTAAGCATGATCTAGCCCTAATACACCAAGCATATTCGAGAAGGAGGCGATTTTTTTTGAAAGACAAACTAGTGCAATCCGGCTACGGGGCAAATCCGATTAATGAAAATACGGCTTCAGAGGATTCGGAGGCCCTTTTTAAGCGCTATCGTCCCTTGGGCATAAGACTTATCGATAAGCATGCCAGAGATGTTGACTTCATAGATGTCAGGGATACCTTAGGGGTGGCTGATCTGTTCGTGGTGGCCACTGCGCTCAACGACATACACATGGACGCATTGGAGACAGAGGCAGAGGAATTTTTAGAGGCCCACTTTGAGTCCGTAAGAAAAGAGGGCAAGGAGAGCAGGCGTTGGCGGCTTTTGGACGCGGGGGACGTGGTGGTCCACATATTTTCCAAGGATGCAAGGGAGTTTTACAGGATAGAGCGAATATGGGGAGACTCTCCGGTACTTAGGTTTGAGGATCCGGATCAATGAGCGACAGGTGCCGATAGACAACACAGAAGTGGTCTTAGGGATGAAGTTATGATCGCAAGCTAGGTTTCTGTTTTATTTAGGAGTTTGGGACGCATCAAGAAGAATGGCGGCTGGGGGAGTTGCCAGCCGCCATTTTGAGGTCGAAAATATGTCCTATAATATATCTTATGTTGCCTAAGAGCTCTTGCCAACCTCTTTGGAGGCCATGGCACGACGGGCCTCGTCGATGATGCCAAGAAATCCCTCTAAATCCAGGGATGCACCGCCAACAAGCAATCCGTCAATGTCCCTTTCTTTGAGGATATCAAAGGTGTTATCAACCTTCACGCTGCCTCCATAGAGAACCCTCACAGAATCTGCCGCATCCGGCATTATGGACCTTACAACTTCCCTTATGTAGGAGCATACCTCCTGAGCATCCTGTGCGCTTGCGGTTTTACCGGTACCTATGGCCCACACCGGCTCATAGGCTATTGCAAGTCTTTGAGCCACAAAGGCACTAGATCGACCCCTTAGAGCCTGTTCAACCTGTGACCTCACCACGATAAAGGTCTCCCCAGACTCCCTTTGGGACAACAACTCCCCAACACATAACATGGCCCTTCCGCCAAAGGTTTCAACTGAAGCCACTTTCTTGGCCACCTGATCATCGGTTTCGCCAAAAAGGTTCCGCCTTTCGCTATGTCCTATAAGAATGTAATCGCTGCCTTCCTTTATAAGGGTGCTTATGCTGATTTCACCGGTGTAGGCTCCTTTTTCCTCCCAATGGCCGTTCTGTGCTCCTACCTTAATCATTTCGGTTGAACGGCTTATCAGACAGCTATGAATACACAGGGCCGTAGGGTATATCAACACCTCCAATAGATCCTCCTCCAAAAGATTGTTCCTCTCGGGTTCCTCAAGGGCCCTCCCTAACCCCCTTATAAAGCTCTCCGCCTCTTCGATGCCCTTGTGCATCTTCCAGTTACCTGCCACAATGTGAGGCCTCAACATACAAATATCCCCCTTCGTAGATTAGATTATGATACGCCCCAAGAGCTGTGATCATAAAATGATGATGGCCCACCTCAAACGGCGGGCCATCATCAAGTCAAGCCAACAACTAATCCAGCAGGATCTCAACTCCGGGCAAAACCTTGCCCTCGAAGAACTCCAAGCTGGCTCCGCCTCCGGTTGAAACGTGCCCTACCTTATCCTCCATGCCGAAAGCGGCCACAGCGGCAGCGCTATCACCACCGCCTACCACCGACGTGGACCCGTTTTGCACGGCTTTTGCAATAGCGTCAGCTACACCCTTGGTGCCGGATGCAAAGGCGGATATCTCAAAAACCCCCATGGGACCGTTCCACAGGATGGTTCTAGCCCCCTCTATTACCTTGGCAAAGTTCTTAACGCTCTCAGGGCCAATGTCCAACCCCATATGATCCGCTGGAATGGCATCACTTGGCACCACCATCGAAGGGACTCCGTCCTTTACCTCCTGAGCTGCAACCACATCAACAGGAAGCACCATGGATATCCCCTTTTCGGCGGCCTTGTTCATCATTTCCCTAGCAAAGTCCAGCTTGTCCTCTTCACACAAGGACCTGCCTATCTCAATACCCTTTGCCTTGAGGAACGTGAACGCCATTCCACCTCCTATGAGGATGGACTGGACCTTATCCAGCATGTTATCTATTACACCTATCTTGTCGGATACCTTTGCCCCGCCCAAGATGAGCACAAAGGGGGAATCCGGGTTGTCCCTCACCTTGCTGAGGGCCGCTATCTCCTCCTCGATCAAGTACCCAGCGTATGTCTCAAGGTGATCCGCAACACCCCTTGTGGACGCATGGGCCCGGTGGGCGGCGCTGAAAGCATCCATCACGAACACGTCGAAGGGCTCCGCAAGCTTCTTAGCAAACTCCGGGGCGTTCTTCTCCTCCTCTGGGTGGAACCGAAGGTTCTCCAGCAGAAGCATTTCCCCCTCCTTGAGGGAGCTTAGCGCCTCTGCCACCGCCCCCCCTACACAGTCCTCCGCCATCTTGACGCTCCAGCCGGTAAGCCTAACTAACTCATCCCTCACGGGCCCCAAGGAAAACTCCATGTTCCTCTTACCCTTTGGCCTTCCAAGATGGGAGGCCATGCAGACCGTCGCTCCCGCGTCTTTAAGAGCCTGGATGGTCTTAAGATGGGCCCTGATACGGATATCGTCTGAAACCTTGCCATCCTTCATCGGGACGTTAAAGTCCACGCGAAGGAAGACCTTCTTCCCCCTCACACGATCAGCGGAAAAGGTCCTTATCTTAGGCATTTACAGTCCCCTCTCCACGATGTAGTTAACCAGGTCAACCACCCTGCAGCTGTATCCCCATTCGTTGTCATACCAAGAAAGCACCTTGGCCATGTTATCTATCACCATGGTATGCTTGGGGGCAAAGATAGAGGAATGGCTGTCCTGAACGAAATCCATGGACACCAGATCCTCCGGCTCATAGGCCAGGATACCCTTGAGGGGACCCTCTGCGTACTCCTTGACCGCCTCGTTGATCTCTTCCGCGGAGGCCTTCCTGGACAACTCCACCACCAAGTCCACCACGGACACATCTGGGGTGGGAACCCTAAGGGCAAATCCGTTGAGCTTCCCCTTGAGCTCCGGCATGACCTTGCCTATGGCCTTCGCAGCCCCAGTGCTGGTGGGGATTATAGAAAGCGCCGCAGCCCTTCCCCTAGAAAGGTTCTTGTGCGGAAAGTCCAAGGTCTTCTGGTCGTTAGTGTAAGAGTGGGCGGTGGTCATAAGTCCCTTTACTATACCAAACCGCTCATGGAGCACCTTAGCCACTGGAGCCAGGCAGTTTGTGGTGCAAGATGCGTTGGAGATGACGTGGTGCTTGGAGGGATCGTAATCCTTCTCGTTGACCCCCATAACTATGGTGATATCCTCATCGGTTGCAGGGGCGGTTATGACCACCTTCTTGGCGCCGGCTTCAATGTGCGCCTTGGCCTTGGCAGCGTCGGTGAACCTACCAGTGGACTCAACCACCAAATCAACTCCCATTTCCTTCCAAGGCAGCTTGGCAGGATCCGGCTCAGCCAACGCCTTCACCCTGTGCCCATTTATAACCAGCACATCCCCATCCACTTCTACGCTTCCTGGGAAGCGGCGAAACACCGAGTCGTACTTGAAAAGATACGCCAGGGAAGCCGGCGGGGTGAGGTCGTTCACCGCAACCACTTCGAAGCGGTTATCCTGCTTCTCGAAAAAGGCCCGGAGCGAAAGACGCCCTATCCTGCCAAAACCGTTAATAGCCACCTTGATCTTATCCATCTCAAGTATCCCCCTTTTGCCATGATATTCCATAGCTTTAAGCAAACCCAAAAGCTCATAACCTCTCTGCAGGCCTGCCAACAAACATATATTTTATATTAAACGCTTGTTTAGGCAACCCCCATGGGATTTAACAAATCCTCCTGAAGAACCCGCAAGACTTCCCCAAGGCTTGCAGAATACAACACGTCGCCATGAGGCTTGTATGGCATTATCCCGTCAAAGAACTCAGCTATACCACCAAGGCAACCGTGCCGCATGTGGGAGTTGAAGGGGCGCATAAAGATCCACCCTATGTCGATCCTGTTGGGATTAAATTTTAAATAAGCGGTTATGAAGTGACCAAGCAACCAAGGCCAGGCCATTCCCCTGAATTTAGCCTTAATCCGTTGATCCATACGACCCTCTTGACGACCCTTGAACTTATCGTGCTTAGGTTCAAGGGTTCTAAGGCCATAGGTGGTATAAAGCTCGTTCCAACAAACATCCAACACGGACCTTCCCATTACCGGATCCAACGGTGAACAGGGAAGCGATATGGCCAGGATCTGGTTTGGCCTTATAGATGGATCAAGCTTGCAGGAAGGATCCACCCAATCGTAAAGGTATCCTCCCTCTTTATTCCAGAAGGTCTCCTTAAAGGATTTAGCACACATATCCGCCATGCGGGCATATCTATCTCGCAAATCCACGTCCCCGATTAGTTCGCAAACCTGCTCCGCGAATCGAAGGGCATTGTACCAAAGGGCGTTTACCTCAACTAAGTACCCTTTCCTGATTACTACCGCCTCGCCATCCACAATCCCGTTCATCCAATGTCTTGATGGGTCATCGGTGGCTAAAAACAGCATTCCGTCATCGGATAGGTTCAGCTGGAGCACATCCATGGGACGAGAATAACGGTCTATTACAGAAAGGACCTTCCTCCAAAGGTCTTCCTTGGAGTCGGGGTTGTCCACGGCCTCGTAAAGCTTCTGGGCCCCATACGCAAGCCACAAGCCGGAATCAACGCCCTCAATTTTTGCTTCTTCTCCATCAACCTCCGAAGGAACAACCCAATCATTAGCCTCCGCAAGGGTTAGCCACCGATTCAAAACCCCCTCTGCCACCGCATGCCTTCCCGTAGACACCAGAAGACCTGGCATTGAAACAAATGTCTCCCTGGCAAGCACCTTCATAGAAGGATAACCGGAATATATGCAAGGACTGCTTCCGTTACCCTCCTCCACCAGATGGGACGAAGCCATCACCAGATCCCTTATGGCACTGGTCTTGGGATCCATTGGAACGGAGGCAACCAGCCTATGGGCTCCCTGAACGGCCTCTTTCTCAAGAGCTGCTATCTCGGCCTTTGACCTGCAGACTCCCCCATCGGAAGAGCACAGTATTACGTAAACAGAATCTCCCTCCTGCATGTCAAGCTGCAAAAAGCCCGGGGACCAAAGATCTTCGCATACCACCCCCTGGCAATTCTCCTCCTGTTCGTAGACCACCCGATCAAACCACAGGTTTTTTTCTATCCATTCGCCATCGGTGGCCCCTATTTTGGTTGTCATGCCCCCTCCCTTTACGACAACCTCATTGTCCGACACGCTGCAGCTAAAATCCAAACGCGATCCACAGAGGGACTGCACGTCCCTGTGCGACACGAGGGGACGCACCTCGAGTCTAACTCGCTCGGGCGAGGCAATCAGCTCATATTTAACTATGGTGCACCCCATACCCTGGGGCATAAATATGGATTTCCTAAACAAGGCACTGTGTATCACGAATAACATGGAGGGCATGGGGGATGCCTGATACTCCTGAAGGTAGCGGAAGCCGTCGGGATAGATGAGATCCTTGTAGCGGTTGGTGGATAGCTGATACTTCTTCCCTCCGATGAAGAGGGTCTCCTCAAGCTTGCTTACCAAAACCTTATGGTTGCCCTTGGGGTCCAGCTTCTTTACTAGAAGACCGTGCGCAAGCCTGGTGTTAGCCCCTATTACGGTAGAGAAACAGTAGCTACCCTGGCCATCGGAGACGAGGAACTCCCTCCCCGCCCCCTTATCGTAGGTGTTGACATCAGCCTTTCCCAGGTACATGGGCATCATCCCCCTTCAACAGGTTGGCAAACATCTTCTCCAACTTCCTCCAACGGTACTCCACCGTGCTCTTGGAGACAGGATGAGGCAACACCTGTCCGAGCTCTCTAAGTGAGAGACTGGGATTCTCCCTCCTAGCCCGTACCACCTCCCGTAAAGGCATGGGCAACTCATCCTCCAGCCCCATCTCACCTATCAGCCTAACCAGACGCATCTGGTTCTCTGATGCCTCCAGGCTTTTAACTATGTTGGCGGAATCACAGTTCACCAACTTATTGGCTTTGTTTTTCATGGATCGGATTATTGCGGTATTCTCTAGCTTTATAATAGCATTAGAAAGCCCAAGAACACCCAGGAAATCAACTATTTTCTGTTGATCTCTTATCATTACCTCTATTCGTTGATCTTTAGGGCGCCTAGAAAATGTAATTCCCCTCGCCCTAAGTAATTTATACAACAAGTCCGCTGTATTATCAAACTGAGGGACCTTTATCATCAGATAGTAGCCCACCTTGGGAAGATAAAGGGCGCCGCAACTTCCCCACAACCCTCTAAGCCAACAGGTCCATTCAATGTCGCTTTTACCCCTAAACCCCCGTAGCAAGTTAAAGAGGTCGTCCGGGAAGATCATCGATATTTTGGCCCTTGTACCCCCTGCCTCGCGATCAATCAACAACTTAGGTGATCCATTGGCAACCAGCCTTTTATCCAAAGCCCCCCAAAGCTTTAATGCACGCCTCAGGACAAATCGTCTAGAGGTCTTGCATACCAATCCGTCTGACACCTTTTGAGGCACCAGTCCCGCCAATATTCCTGCGAGCTCCGCCAAGGGAGCGGTCCCCAAAGGCATTGCCCCCCACTCCTCCCACATTGACAGGCTCAGGTCCTCCAAAGCTCACCCTCCTTGACCTCCCTGGCTATGCGTATCAAAAGTTCCGCCAACTTCTTAGGATCATGCCTAAGAAGTCCTTTTTGGGATTCCGACCCAACGAGATCACCCTTTATCAACCTACAACCGCTGGCCCTAAGCCTTTCTTCCTCCTTTGCGCTGGGGTAAACCGGAGCTGCCCCTTGGCTTAGATATCTATTAAGGGCCCCCTTGGGAAGCTGGGCAGAGTTAGCTATCACCATGTCTGGATAATCCCCTAACACCCCAGCCACCCACTCAACATGATCCATAAAGCCGAACTTATCGGTTTCCCCCGGCTGAGTCATTATGTTTGAGACGTAAACCTTAGGGGCCTTTGATATCCTGACCTTATGGGCCACTCTATCAACAAGAAGGTTGGGAAGAACGCTGGTAAACAGGCTGCCGGGGCCCAGAACTATGAGATCCGCCGACTCTAAAGCCGATAGAACCTCCGGAAGAGGCTTAGGATCCCTGGGTTCCAACCAGATTTTAACTAGCTCGCTGCCAACGCCTGCTATCTCCATCTCGCCTCGCACAACCCTATCGGCTGTTTGACCAAAGAGAACCACCGGCTCCAAAGTTACAGGCAAAACCTGCCCCCTTATGGCCAGGAGCTTGTTCATCTCCTTGACCGCCATACCAAAATCCCCATAAAGCTCCGTGGCAGCAAGGAGTATCAAGTTACCAAGGCTGTGGTCCTTTAGCCCACCTCGATCAAAACGGAAGGAGAGTATCCGCTGAAGGGCGCTGTCGTTCTCCGCAAGCGCCACTATGCAGTTTCTGATGTCCCCCGGGGGAAGCACCCCCCACTCCTCTCGAAGCCTACCGGAACTACCCCCCTCATCCGTAACGGTAACCACCGCTGTTATGTTCCGAGTAAACCCCTTAAGCCCACCCAGAAGGGTTGATAAGCCGGTGCCACCACCTATGGCCACGATGTTAGGACCCATGGCTAGCCTGTGCTCTATGGCGCTTGCTATTATCTCCCTGCCACCACGAGATCCTCCAAACAAAGACCCTCCAAAGGCAGACACAGCTCCCCACGTGGCCAATGCACCGGTTATAAAACCTATCAGAGCGGATATCACCGGATCCATGTCAATCCAAACTACCCTTGTCCACGTCTCGATGAAAGACCTCGCACCTAAGGCCCATCTTACCCATGGAATTCCCTATCGCCTCAGCAACCGCTACGGAACGATGCCTCCCACCCGTGCATCCGATGGACACCCTCAGTACCAACTTACCAGACCTCTCATAACAAGGAGAAAACCTTTTCAACATATCGGACATCTGGCTAACAAACCCTAAAAAGTCAGGCACATCCCTAAAATAGTCAACTATGGCCCTGTCCATACCGGTGAGATCCTTAAGGTGAGGAACATAATTGGGATTAGGTAGGAACCTAACGTCCCACACAACGTCCGAATCCTGAGGGATACCGTACTTAAATCCGAAGGATGTTATTATCAATCTGAAGCCTTCACCGCCGAGAAGTTCCTCCAAAAGAACCTTCCTCAACATGGTGTGGTTCATGCCACTGGTGTCTATGACCATATCGGCTATGCCTCTAAGAGGCACTAGCATGGCCCTCTCCTCAGATATACCCTCTAAAAGATCACCCTCAGGTTTTATGGGATGGGCTCTTTTGGTGAGCTGAAAACGAGATGCAAGCTCTCGATCCGAAGCATCCAGGAAGATGAGCTGCACCTGGGTCTTCCCTGACTTCTTAAGACCCGTCACCACCCGGTCAAGGTCGTTTAACAGATGCTTTCCCCTAACATCCATAACCGCCACCACCCCTACGGAGGATGCGGCAGGATGGCTGCTCAAAACATCTAGAAGCTGAGGCAATAGCAAGGGAGGCAGATTGTCTATGGGATAAAATCCCTGATCCTCTAAAATCCTCAACGCAGTGCTCTTACCGCTACCTGATAAACCAGTAAGTATTATTAGTTTTTTAACCTTAATTTCCCCCATATAACCACTCCCTTGCAAACCCACAACTCCAAAGGCCCCAAAGTCTTGGACCATCGCACCAGGCAGGTCAGCTGTGATGACCACACTCCTTGGCCTTGCCGGTCATTATCTCGACTCCGTGTCTTATCCCCTCTTCCACAGCCTCAAAGCACTCCAGCGCGCCTCTCCGGCTTCCGGGAAACGCCAAGACCAACGTCTTCCCCACCACTGCTCCCATCCCTCTGGTCAGGAAGGACCTTGGATTTATATGGCTGGTCTTTACCCTCATCATCTCTCCAAAGCCTGGAACCAACTTATCCGCAATTCCCATGATCGCCTCAGGGGTTACGTCTCTGGAAGATAAACCGGTGCCACCGGTACAAAGTATCAGCTCTATTCCTTCTCGGCTCCAGCCCAACACCCTGTCCCTTATTGCCTCCACATCGTCTGGAACTATGTCCCTTTTTACTACATCAGTCCCTATGCAAAGAGCCCTTTCTGCCAAAGCAGGTCCAGCAGTATCCTCCCTTTCACCCCTTGATCCCTTATCACTGATGGTAAGCACTCCTGCCTTTATTGGCTCCCACAGGCTGCATCTTTGAGACACGGCGATAAAACCCGGGGAGACAACATGCAGCCTCCCCCCACCATCCAACCTAAGGACCGCACCACCGTCGCCGAAGGATATAAAGAGACTCTGTCTTACAACTTCTTCCTTGATCCCAGATACTACCAGGTGAAGGACATCTTCACCCTCCTCAGCATCTGCATCTAAAGGACCCCCTGGAAATGCAATGAACATCTTCGCCGGTTCACCGTTACATAGGACGTCCCCAGAGCTACCCATGTGTATGTATGCCATGGGCAGATCATCCCTTGAGTTCCAACATATCCTAATCAGCCTTGAATTCACTTGAGATCACCTAACCTCTCATGGGAAACATCTGGGGCAGTCCAATCGCCGCTTTTTCCGCCGGTTTTTCTCAACAACCTTATGGACCTAATCTCCATGCCCTTGTCCAAGGCCTTACACATGTCGTAAAAAGCCAGGGCCGCTACGCTTACTGCAGTAAGGGCTTCCATTTCAACTCCAGTCACATCGCTTGCGGAGACGGAGCTCGTAATTATGACCTCTTTAGCCTCTTTATTTAAGGTGCAATGAAGGAATACCCCATCTATCCTTATGGGGTGGCAAAGGGGTATTAGATAGGGAGTCTGTTTGGCCCCCATTATTCCAGCTAGCTCAGCCACAGTGAAAGGCTCCCCCTTTGGGACTCCTCCTTCCAACAATGCTTCAATAATGCCATCGGTAAGGCATATCCTAGCTTCCGCCCAGGCCTTTCGCACGCTGGGAGTTTTTCCAGCCACATCTACCATGCAGGGCCTACCATGTTCGTCCAAGTGTGTAAAAGAGCTCATGGTTATAGTCTCATCCTCCTATCTGGGACATGTGGAGGTCTCCGGTTATAACGTCCTCCCAACAGCGGGGTTTTGCGCTGACCGCCCTCTTTATCTCGCTCTTTAAAAGTTCAAAATCACCATTTAAAAGGGCAGGCCTAAGATCCGTTTCATCCTTGGCAAATAAACAAGCCCGCAGCTTACCGGACGCGCTTATCCTGACTCTATTACAATGGGAACAGAAGTGGCTTGAAACGGAGGAAATTATCCCTATCCGCTGACCGGTTTTCAGATCGTGATAATATTTCGCAGGTCCCATTACTTCCTCTCCAGTGGAAAATGGAACCCAATGACGCCCGCAAGAAACCCTCCCTAGGATCTCTTCGGCGGATATGAAATTATCCCTGTTCCAAAGTCCATCGTCCAAGGGCATGAACTCTATCAAACGCAGGAGATAGTCATTCTCGGCGCAGAACTCCAGAAGGGCCGGCACCTCCATGTCGTTAAAGGACCTTATAAGCACGGTGTTAACTTTTATAGATCTAAGGCCAAGATCCCGAACCTTTCTTAAACCATTTAAAACCCTAAGCAAGTCTCCGTTCCTAGTTATGTAACGGAATTTATCCGGGTCCAATGTGTCCAAGCTCACGTTCAACCCCGAGATACCCAGATTGGCTATTCTTGGTGCCTCGTCATTTAAAAGCGCCCCGTTAGTTGTAAGGGCCACCTTAAGGTTTGGCAAAAGAGCCCGGAGGGATGATAAAAAGTCTAAAAAACCACGCCTTACCAAAGGCTCCCCACCGGTAAAGCGGATCTTTTTTACTCCAAGATCCTGAAGTGCCTTACACAACAACGTGAGCTCTTCGTAAGACATTATGTCATCGTGCCCTAAAAGGGGAACCCCGTCCTCCGGCATGCAGTAACGGCAACGAAAATTACACCTATCGGTCACCGATATCCTTACGTAGTCGATGTTTCTACGGTAGCTGTCCGTCAGGGCCATCTGTATCCCCCCATTTTTTCAACCCTCAAACGCCAATAAGGATCCCCCGTGCCCTCCATCAGCGCCCTTATGGCAGGATGCTCCGAGTAGGCTGAGTGGTACACCAGTTCATACGGCTCCTCCACTATGGGAATGAAATCTAATCCCAGAGCATCGGCAGCGCTCTTCACCCCCAAAGCCACATCGGCAATACCGGTAAGAACCCTGGCGGCAGCATCCACGTGGGAGGTACAAAGGTCATGATATCCCTTCACTTCGTCCGCTAAGATGCCCTCTTTGTCAAGAAGATGATCCAGAAGTATCCTGGTACCGGCACCGGGTTGTCTGTTAACGATCCTTATGTCATCACGGGTCAAATCCGCAACCCCTCTAACACCCTTGGGGTTGCCCCTTGCCAGGATAAAACCCTGCTCCCTATAGAAAAGGACCTGCCTAAACCATAACCCCTCAGGATCAAGCCTATTTATTACCGTATTGTTGTAAATGCCAGTATCGGGGTCTAAAACATGGCATGTGGCAGCGTGGGCTTCTCCTCGTGCAAGGGCCAATATACCTCCCATACTTCCCGTCCTCTTGATTACCACTTCTCCACCCTTTTTCTTGGCAAGAGCGGCAAGCATTTGAAGGGCCGGGTCATCGGAGCCCTGCAAGAGGCAGCGCCTGGTAAGATCCACGGTAACCAGCGGATAAAACCGTATCTTGTCCCCCCTATTGAGCTCCACGGAATTAGCGGGCACATAAGCCAAGCCATCCGCCTCACCAAGGGACAGCAAGGAGCTTGAACCACCGCCAAGAGGCCAAAGCGAGACCTGCTCTCCTATCTTCACAACCTTAGCCTTAACCCACTCCTCCATACCTGGGGAGGAGGACATGTGATGAAGCAACTGCGGATCCAAAGGTTCAACGCCAAGGGACTCAAAGTAGGTCATCGGCGGCCTTCCTGACAAATAGTTAAGGAACGGGATCACTATGGTAAGCAGCACCACCAGGGAAGATGATGGGAACCCCGGTAACACGATGACGGGCCGGCCTTCAAATGAAGCTCCCATGGCGGGCCGTCCCGGCTTCATCAGCAGCCAACGAAAGACAAGTCCATCCCCAACGGCTTCCACAGACACGTCCCTCCTGCCCTTTGCGGAGCCGCCGGATATAAGGATCACCTGATAACCATCCATAACAGCCCTCCGCAACGCTGCCCGCAGCTCCTCAACATCGTCGGGCAATATGGACCGGTGGACATCTACTTGATATCCGCATCTTTGAAGGTAACCGGTAACCAGCACAGAGTTGCTCTCTACCACATCACCCGGTTTCATATGGCCGCTAACTAAAGCATTATCATCTACTATCTCTTCTCCTGTGGGAATGAACAATATCCTCGGCTTCGGTATAACATTCAACTCCAACACACCGGCGCTGATAAGAAGGGAGGCCAGCTGGGGGGTAACCACATCTCCCGCCGAGGCTAAAAACTGATTTGACATCACGTCTTCCCCAAGGTATCTCAGATTCTGTCCTCTGTGGGATGCCCTGTAAACCACGATTGACCCCCCGTCTGAGCAAGAAGCATCCTCCACCATAACCACAGAGTCAAAGGGCAGCGGTACCGGCGATCCGGTATTAACCCAAGCATAATCTTGAGCATTAAGTACGGCAGGCCTTTGAGGACTAGCATTGGCAGTTGAATCCGACAAAACCGCATATCCATCAACTGCAGACACCGTGGAATTGGGCAGGTTCAGGCGAGCGAAGACCTGTTCTCCCAACACCAGCCCAACAGATGAGCGGGTGGGGACCTTTATCATACCCTGAGGGGAGAACCGGGCCATTAACACCCTCAAGGCTTCTTCCCTTGATATATGCTCCCTGGTCTTCATCGAATCATCCAAAGATCCACCGTCTCCTTTCTGCGAAGGGTCTCCCTATCCTTGGGGATTCTTATAAGACCATCGCACTCCGCAAGTACTCCGCTGTAACTGGAGGCAGAAAAAACAGGGACCACTCCATCATCACATATCTTACCAGGGACAAACTCCTCCACCCCAGGCCTGGCTGGCAAGTCTTCAGCCAACGTAGTCTTAATGATTTTGACGTTCCATCCCTTACCTTCAAGCATCGCTTCAAGCATAGGGGTGACAAAAGTGTAAAACGACGTAGCGCAGGACAACGGATGCCCCGGCAAACCAAGGACTATGCAGGCGGGGGAGCCGGTGACAGCCCCCAAAAGGGGTTTGCCAGGCTGTACATTGACGCCTCTTACTACCAGACCAGGAGAGTCAAATGTAGAAAATATTTTTTCCAGGTGATCCCTTACACTTATCGAAGACCCTCCGCTTATGATGACCAAATGAGCCCACTCCATGGCGCTGTGGATCTTTTCCATTATGACATCGGCTCTATCCTCAAGTATTCCGCCATAAGAGGCATCAACGCCTACGCGCCTCAAGGCAGAACAGACAAACCATCCATTTACATCGTAATGCATACCGCATGGAAGCGGATCCCCTACGGGTTTTATTTCGTCGCCGCTGCTCAGGACACAGGCTTTAAGCTTAAGACACGGAACCCCATTGATGCCTTGGGAAGCAAGGAGCCCTATGTGGGCTTCAGAGAGCAGCGTACCCCTTTCAAGCACCACAGAACCCTCTTGGGCTTCCTCACCCCTAAACACCACGTTTTCTCCACGCTGCAGGGATCTGCGGACTTCCAACGTCGAACCCATTAGGCACGTATCTTCCAGCATTACCACACAGTCTGCCCCTTCTGGCAACATTCCACCGGTGTGTATAACCGCAGCTCCTTGGGAAGGGACCTTAAAATCAGGGACCCCGCCTACGGGAACCTCACCCACAACGTTAAGGAAGGCAGGGGATCCCGATGAGGCTCCCAAAAGGTCCTGGGCCCTTACCGCATAGCCATCACGAAGGCTCCTATCAAAAGGAGGCATATCCAATTGACAACGGACATGGGATCCAAGGATTCGGTTTATACACCTTTCAAGGGGCACAACTTCAACGGGTAAGTTCAGGTGTGCCGCACTTGCCATGGCATGGACCGCATCCTGCCGATCCATCAATGAACCTATGGGACACATCATTTAGCGTCCCCCTTAGGAGGCACAACCTGCGTAGGATAGCCCATCTTAGCAAGCCTAGCTGCTTCTTCATCCGCTTTGGAGCGGTCTCCGTCCACCGGCACCCTTACCCTGAAGAATTTTTTATCCGACACACTGGCCTCCTGCAATGTGGCTTTCACCCCATCTTTCCCCAACCTCTCCATGAGAACCTTGGCTCCCTCCAGGGAGGAAAAGGCTCCTACTTGAACCATAAACTTAGATGCCTCCTTTGAAGCGGAAGCGGACGAGGCTGAAACGTTCGTTCTTTCTGGGGTAGTCCCGCCTCCATTTTGTGGCAAGGGCTTTACGGTTTCAGATTTCTTAGGATTAACCTCTTGTGAACTCTCAGAGGAGGCTTTTTTGATAGTTTTTGCCACCGGCGAAACCTTGGGCACCTTGGCTGATGAGCTTTGAGATTTTGGCGTCTCCTCCACAGGAGAGGCCAGCTGAACCACAGGGGTTTTTGTCTTGCTCTTAGTCTTGGGCTTAACCGTGCTTGGAGCCGTGTCAACCGTCGAAGATGTCGAACGTGAAGGCTGGACCTTTGACACGCTAAGGCCCCCCTTAGCTGGATTTTCAGCCCCAAGACCTTCCGATGTTTCTTCAACGCCCCCAGAGACGTCGCCGTTAAGATCCACAGGGGGCGGTACATCCTGTTCATAGCTTTGAGCGGGAGGATGGTTATCGTCTGGGAACCACTGGGTTATGAAGTATTTACCCCCCGCAAGCAGTATCCCCAGCGCAACAACCGCGGTAAAGGCCATCACAAGCTTTGTAGCCAATCCGCCTTGATTTCGTTTCTTGTAATTTCTAGTAAGTCTGTATCCCACCTCATCATCCCTCCAGATGCCAAGGTAAAAGGCTAAACGCGACTGGTAAGAAGTCCAATCTCGGCAAGCAACTTCACAAGGCAACCCTTTCGATCTGGGCTTACGTGCAGGTCTTCTCGGGGAATTAACGAGTCCCACGGAAGCGACCAAGCCAGGCGGTTCTCAATGGCAGCATCCTTGTGGCCGTTAAACCTAAACTCCAGTTTCCGACGGCCACACAGGGAAAGAGATACCTTCTTTATGAGCGATACCTTTCGGTCATATTCCTTTCGATCTATAAAATCCGCCCTCCACCACGGGGTCAACGGTTTAGGAACAAAGGCGTTTACCGAAGCCGCAACGCTAAGCCCCGTCTTAGATATTATGCCCCCACAAAGCTCTCCTATCCCCACCAGGTCATCGTCAGTCTCGCTGGGAAGCCCTATCATAAAATACAACTTCACCTTTGATATGCCCAAAGAAGCTGCCATCTCTGCCTTTTCTAATATCATATCATCGGTAAAAACCTTTCCACAGAGCGATCTTAGCCTGAACGTACCAGACTCGGGGGCTAATGTGATAGATTTACCTCCACTATATTTTAATGCATTTATCATAAAACTGTCCATTGAGTCCAGGCGAAGAGAGGCAAAGGATATGCCCTTGCCAAACCCTAGGATTTCCTCTATCAACGGCTTTATCTCCGGGTAGTCACCTGCCTCTGGCGTTATCAACCCCACCCGTTCAAACGGGACTTTAGATTGAATAGCATGGATCAAACTTTTTGCATCCACAAGAGAAAGGCGCCGCATGGGCGAAAAACAATAGGTCAATGTGCAGAACCTACAGGCTCTTTTGCATCCCCGCTGCAGCTCCAAAAGGAGCGAAGATTCGAAAATGCTCTTTGGAGTAACCCAAGCACCTACAGAATCCTCAGGATATAACTCCGCAACCTTTCCTATCCCTTGAGGCCTATACAGATGGAACAGTGCCGGCACCAGAACATAAGGGAGGGAGGCAAGCTCCCTTAGCGCATCATCCTTGTTGGGGCTTGTGCGAAGAACACGAACCACCTCTTGCAAGGAGACCTCAGCATCGCCAAGGACGATGAAGTCACAAATTTGGAATAACGCAAAGGGATTAATGTACGTCAATGCTCCGCCAGCGCCTATAATTGGGAGAAACGGATCCTTCCTGTCATCCCTAAAGGGTGGGATTGAACAGCCCTCAAGCCACCTAATAAACGATAAAACCTCGTTTTCATAGGATACGCTGGCGGTTACAATTGAAAAATTACGGACGTGAGCATCTGAATCAACAGAACGATGACTGGGGCCGGGGCCAACAAAGAACCTCTCAACCCCAACCCCAGTTCTACGCAATCTTCTATAGACGTGATGAAACCCCAAGCTGGCGCTTCCAAGGCCATATTCTCCAGGGTAGAACAAAGCCCATCGGGGAGCTCCTCCCCTTGGAAGTTCCTGGGTCCAAACCTCGGCTTCACGAAACCGAGACCAACTCTCCCAAGTAGAGCCAAGATCTCCGTTCTTGGAAGCCCTTCTTTTAGAACTGGTTTTCCCCAAAACCTATCCTCTCTTCCTTATCGGCTAAAGCTGTCCCCTCCTGCGCTTAAAGGCTGGGAGATCAAGATCATCTGTTGGTACCCCACTGCCCCTGAACAAATCTTCCTCCGCCCCAGAAGAATGCCCAATGGGGCGTACCTCGGTCTCCTCAAGTTGAGCCTTTGGCTTGGACCTATCGGACACCCACACACCCTTGGCTTGGCCTAATTGCTTAACTCCTCCAACCAATCCTGGGGCCTTAGGCTCTTGGGGGGCCATTTGAGAGAAGCCGGTGGCAATGGCTACCACCTGAATCTTATCTTCCAAGCTAGGCTCCAGGACAGCACCCCATATTATCTGAGCATCATCGTCGGTGAACTCACTTATTACCTCCGAAACCTCAACAGCCTCATGAAGAGTAAGGCTAGAACCACCTATGACGTTAAACAAGACCCCCTTGGCTCCCTTTATGGGGGCCTCCATAAGGGGACTGTTTATGGCGTTTCTAGCCGCCACAGCGGCACGGTTCTCACCCTGAGCCTCGCCGATGCCCATTATCGCAGCGCCAGCGTTGCTCATGACCGTCTTCAGGTCCGCAAAGTCCACGTTAACAAGCCCAGGTTTTAATATCAAACTAGTCACGCCATCAACCGCCTGACGAAGCACTTCATCCGCCAGCTTAAAAGCTTCGGTTAACGCGGTCTTCTTGTCAGCTAACTGAAGAAGCCTGTCGTTGGGAATAACGATGAGAGCATCTACTTGCTCCTTCAGGCGCTCTATACCACCTAGCGCCTGGTTTATACGGCGCTTACCCTCGAACATAAAGGGCTTTGTCACCACCGCCACCACTAAAGCTCCACTTTCCCTGGCTATATTGGCTATCACCGGAGATGCCCCAGTGCCAGTACCACCCCCCATACCAGCGGTTATAAAAACCATATCTGCGCCCTCTATGGCGGCCCTAATCTCATCCCTGGACTCAAGCGCAGCTTTCTGGCCTATTTCCGGATTAGCGCCCGCCCCAAGACCCCGGGTCAACTCCTTACCTAGAATTATCTTGACATCCGCTTCAGACAACTCCATATGAGCCACGTCGGTGTTGGCGGATATGAACTCAACCCCTTTGATCCCACTCCTTATGATGTGGTTCAAGGCGTTGTTTCCTCCGCCACCTACCCCAACCACCTTTATAACTTCCCTGTAAGCCCGGCCAGACCGGTCTATTTGAAGAAGCTCTGCCATGACTGCAAATCCCCCTAAACGTTCAATATGACCAACCTCGGCGCCCAATGGGCAAAGGACAGCCTAAAAATCAGAAAAGCTCCTCCACATATCTCCTTATCTTTTCCAAGAAATCACCCAATCCACCTCCGGACGAAGACCTGGAGGTCGCCCTGGGCCGAGGATCCTCCATCATGGTCCTCCCATAACCCTGCCTTCTTATGGTGTCCAAGTGAGGTTCCATAAAACGGAAGGGATTGCGCTCTCGCTCTATCATATATCTTATTATTCCAGCAGCAGATACAAACTCTACACCATTCCTGCTGGGAGGCATCCTGTCATGATCCAGCGGCAAGGAAACCCTGGCCGGCATATCCAAGAGCTCGCTAACCAACACATCTATGTCGGTCGTCTTGGCCACTCCTCCGCACATCACCACACCGGCAGACATCATAGAGGGGCTAAGATCCGATATTTCCCTCTTTACTAGAACTGAATAGAGTTCCTCCAGTCGGCACCTTATGACCTCCACAATATCCGGCACTCTGCAAGAGTAGCCCCTGCCCCGGACATCAAACTCAAGGACGTCCTCGGAGGACTCAGCGCCTTCAAAAAGTGATACCTCTTTCTTGATCTCCTCCGCCTTACTCAGCGGCATCTTCAGCACCGACGCCAAGTCATTGGTGATATGGTCCCCACCAACGGGTATCACCGCCAGATGCTTAGGCCTGCCATCGGAGAAAACCGCAACTCCGGTTGTCCCGCCACCAACATCCACAGCCACGGCCCCCGCCATGGATTCCTCCTTAGAAAGCATGCCCAACGCCGAAGCTAAAGGCTTTATAACCAAGCCGTTAACCTCAAGGCCCGCCCTCTCAACACAGTTAAGGACGTTCTGTAACACCGCAGTTGGGATTATGACGGACTGAAGGTCTATCTCCAATCTCATCCCAGTCATCCCAGAGGGGTCGTCAATGCCCCCATGGCCATCCAGAAAATACTCCACCGGTATGGCGTGAAGGATGCTCTGGTTCTGAGGGACGGAGACCTCCGTTTGGGCCGCCTCTATAACCCGCTCCACATCAAGCTGCATGACGGGTCTCGGGGCTCTGCCCAGCGAAACCATTCCCTTGGACCTTATGCTCTTAACATCGCTTCCACTGAAAGCCACAGTGACCTCTTTGAGCTCAAGACCAACCATGTTCTCGGCATCAGAAATGGCGCTTCGAACCGATCGGACGGCTTGATCAAGGTTCACTATCAATCCCTTTCGAATTCCACTGGAAGGGGCATAGCCTATCCCTATTATCTGAGCCTCTCCCGTCCGGCTCTCCCGCTCAGCAACTACAACAGACACCTTGGTGGTACCCAAATCAAGGCCCACCAATAAATCTGGATCGCCATGAGCGGCGGAGGTAGATATCCTTTTAAACAAGAGAAGCCCCCCCGATAAATCTTAATTTTTTTCTTAATAAAATATTGGCCATTACCTATTTTCTGAGTATAATTTTATCCTTATAGGTGCAATCCACCAATACACGATCCCCTGAAATGGCACCTTTTTCCTTCAAGATTTTGACCACTCGAAAAACCTTCTCAGCACTCCCCTCATCTGTTATGGGAAACATTACCTTCATAGTATCCACATCACCAGATGCATATATGGCTACGCCAAGAGGATGCCGATCACCATGCAACACCTTAAGTCCCTTAAGACCTACATCGGACACCCTGGCCCTTTTTACCGCATCCAGCACTCTTATAATCTTAGCCAAAGGTGCATCGGAAGGCATGACATCTCTGTTAAGCGATGCACCTTCGAAAAGGGGGTCCATCGAAGCATCCCAGTAGACCACAGGACCCGAGGGATAGCTCATACCCCTAACAGCCACATTTTGCGGCAGCGACGCAGGCCACACCTTGCCTTCAGCGGCCCACAGCCAAGCCCTCCCCCTCCAGATTACCATCGCCCTGGGATGCAACGGAGAGACGCGAAATCTTAACCATCCCCAATTGGATAAGGACACCTCAGCGGACACCGGGACCTTACCCTCAAGTCTTGCCGCGATCTCATCGCTGCGAAACGCCGCAAGGGGCCAGAACCGACGTTCCGAAGCAGTAAGCACCGACCACGCCGCCTCTTCCGGGACCAAACCTGCAGGAACCACCGTAACCCCAAGTACCCGCATCAGGTTTATATTGGACTCAATCCCCCAAAGGACACCGATCACCAGCGCCAAGAAGACAGCCCTCCAAAGCGGTCTTGTCCCCTTCTTAGACTCAGATCGCAGTCTCCTATCCCCTGGGCAGCGACGATCCATCTCCCAAAAACCTTACCTCCAACTCGAGACTTACCTCGAACTTCTCCATTACCTTACCCCTGCAAATATCAACAAGCCGCATTATATGACCTGCAGTTGCGTCTCCAAGGTTCTCAATGAAATTTGCATGTTGCATAGACACCATGGCTCCACCAACCCTAAGCCCCTTGCAACCCGCAGCATCTAACATCATACCCGCGCTTCCCCCGGGGGGATTTTTAAAAACGCAACCAGCAGTCCTTGCGTTCTTCGGCTGCCCCTTCCTGAAAGAGGCAAAATGCCTAAGCCTCTGTCTTATATCTCCATCGCTCGAGGGATGCAGCTTCAACCCCACCGAAGTAATCCAGGACCTTCCAGATGACAGCCCACACTTACGATAGGAGAATGACAGCTCATCCCCTCCCCAAACCCTCACGCTCCCATCTTCCTCAACGGTTCTTACGAAGGTTACCAAATCACCTATTGACCTTCCCTTGGCGCCGGCGTTCCCCGCCACAGCCCCACCCACAGTTCCAGGGATACCCACCGAAAACTCAAGCCCTGAGAGCCCCCTGCGAACCGCCCAATTCAACAACCTGCGAAGCGGAAGGGCCGCTGAAACCTGGACCTCAACCTCACTGTCCGACGAGGACAACACCAGCGGTGGAGAAGTATCATCCCTAAGGAGCACCACCCACCCCACAAGCCCTTCGTCGGGGATCAGTACGTTTGAACCTTCGCCTAACACAAACGTTCTAACACCCTCATCATATGCTACCTTTCTAAGACAGCCCAAGGCGGACTCCGACCTTGGGCTCACTACCGCTTCGGCACAACCCCCTACACCCCAGGTATTCCAAAACCTCAATGGTTCCTTGGGTCTGACAGCACAGAGCCCCTTCCTATCTAGATCCAACAGCCACCTTATCATCAAGCCTTTTAGCCTCCCCAAGGGCGTTGACTATCCTCTCGCCAAGGCAAGAAACATTTCCCGCTCCAACCGTCAAAACCACATCCCCTTGACGGCAAAAATCGGAGAGCATGCTTACCGCCGCGTCAAAGGATTCGCATAAAACCGGCGAAGAGGCTCCATCGGGGAAACTATCCACTATGAGGCTGGAACTTACTCCACTTATGGGCTTCTCATCCGCAGGGTATATCGGCAGAACCAGAGCCTTATCGGCCAAAGCCAACACCTTGGCAAAGTCAGCGTACATGGCAGATGTCCTAGTGTATCGATGGGGCTGAAAAACCACCACAAGCCTCCTGCCAGGGAATGCCCCTCGGGCAGCGTTTATAGTGGCTTGAATCTCCCTTGGGTGATGGCCATAATCATCAAACACGTCCACCCCTCCGGAAGACCCAACCCTCTGGAACCTTCTTTTAGCCCCACTGAATGAGCTCAAAATACGCGCCGAAGCTCCAAAGGGCACCCCCACCGCCTCCGCCGCAGCACATGCTCCAAGAGCGTTAAGCACGTTATGCTCGCCGCTAACACGGAGACGAAGCTCGCCAACGAATTCACCATTTTTATACACATCGGCGGCTACCCCTCCTCCGCCTATGTGACAAACGTTGGTGGCCCCCCAATCCCAGGCAGTACCCCAACCATACTTTAGGACCTTAACGTCCTTGTTACCAAACTCAATGCGCCGAAGCAGTTCATGGGTACCCCCGTCATCGGCGCATATCACAAGAGTGCCCCCATTCTTTACCCCGCCTATAAACCGAAGGAAGGCGTCCAAAACGTCATCAACGGACCCATAATGATCCACATGGTCCCAATCGACGTTGGTAACCACTGCCACTTCCGGCTCAAATAGTTCAAAACTACCATCGCTCTCGTCCAGCTCAGCCACCATAACATCTCCGGAACCTAGCTTGGCATTGCAGCCTATATCACATAGCTCCCCACCTATGGCCACGGTAGGGGAAATGCCATGCAGCTCCGCAATCAAAGCCAACATCGACGAGGTGGTGGTTTTCCCATGAGTTCCCGCCACACCAACACCTCGCTTTGAGTTAAAGATGGCGCTTAACACTTCCGCCCTCTTCGCTACCGCAACACCCGCCCGCCTGGCTTCAACTATTTCCGGGTGAGAATCCTCTATGGCGCTGGTGTAAACCAGAAGATCGGGTAAAAAACGTCCAACATGGGCTTCGTCATGCCCCATCAGAACCTCCACTCCCCCTTGAACCAGCTTCTTACTATAGGAGGTCTTGGCGGCATCACAGCCGCTAACATGACAACCCATACCCTTCAACAACAGAGCAAGGCCGCTCATACCAGCTCCACCAATGCCCATGAGATGTATCTTCATGCCACGTTCCAGACCAACGGAAGGCACTTTAAGCAAAGCAATACCTCTCCTTTCAATTTTTAGAGGGCAAGCAGCATTTCCCACAATTTACGGCAAATCTCAGACGCCATGGACGGCAAATCACCCGAAAAATCCCCACAGGAAGAAGCCGCCCCAGGGTAGTGATAGCAAGCCCCAGAGGACAGGAGTGAATCCACTGCCCTGGCAAGATTTCTAGGGACCCGCTCCTCATCAAGCACCAAGCCTCTAGCAGATCTACAAAAAGCACCTGCATTGGCACTCTGATGCCCAGCCGACGACTCACGCCAAGGAATTATAACACAAGGTAACCCCCATAACTTAATCTCAGTCAAACTAGAAGCTCCCCCTCTGCTTATGACCACATCCGCCAGAGAGTAAAGCGCTTCCATATCCCAAGTTTGGGGCATAAGCACGCAATTCCCCAAGACCCGTGGGGCGCTGCTCGCGCCTAAAATTAAAAATTTCCATCTATTAAAATACTCATCTTTGGCGGCTTCCACAACCTTCTCGAAAAGGGAGCCGCTGCCCAAGGAGCCCCCCAAAACCAAGGCCAGCCTTGACCCTTCATCTATTGACAGTCCCAAGCGGCTTAAAGCGCTAGACCTAGGTATCCTGTTCATTCCCCTAATGGGGACCCCCACGAACCTATAGTTCTTGCTATTAAGGGGATGGCAAGTCTCCCATCCAGACGCCACGGGGACCTTAAGCAACGCGGCCAGCCTTGTAACCCGCCCGGCCACCGCGTTCTGCTCATGCATAAGGCAGCGCAGCCCCATCATCCTGGATACCACAAGGGCTGGGAAGGACACATATCCTCCAAACATCAGGCAAACATCGGGAGATTCTTTCTCTATACAATCCCTGGCCTGATGGAGGCACTTAAATATCTGTTTCCACCTCCTGGGCATCTTGCGTAATCCCCCGCCAAGGGGGGAACCCTCAAGGTGTATTACGTGGGGGTCTAAGTTGGCCTCCCTGTATATCTTGATCTCAAGAG